>NZ_JAEKNT010000176.1 GCF_016406725.1 Sphaerochaeta sp. S2
GAACTGGGCCGACCTCTCTTGCTTGTGCTTAATATGGCGGACCTTCTGGAAAAGGAAGGGATCAAGATTGATACCAAACGTCTCAGCCAGATGACCGGATCCCCGGTGGTGACTGTCTCAGCGAGCAGGGGAACCGGAATCGATGAACTGAAAGAGGCAATTGAACATAGCCTCAGAGAGAAACATGCGGCACTCTGCCCGCTCTTTTCCAACTTCATAGAACGCTATATCTCGCATATCATCGAGGATGACTACCTTCATGCAATACCGAAAGGAAGGCAGATGCGATGGGCAGCCATTAAGCTTATAGAGGAAGATGAACTCTTCCTCTCCTCAATGCCTCCCATTCCCGAAGCGTTTAATACATATCTTAACGAGGTACGCGCTGAACTGGTTGCCCACTATGATGACGACCCGGAGGCGATCATCATCGACCAACGCTACAAGGTAGCCGAGCATATCGCCAAGGACTGTCAAATCCGAAAGCAAAAAGAGAAGTCTTTCAATTTCGATTCCATTGCAACCAATCGTATAGCAGCTATTCCTCTGTTCATATTGATCATGGGAGCAGTCTTCTATCTCTCCATTGGTCTTGTTGGAGGATACACCACCCCAATCCTGGAGAATCTCTTTGGGTACCTTGGTAGCCAGGTGTTCACCTTATCAGAGACGTTGGGAGTACACCCCTTGCTCTCAGGAATACTTGTGGATGGTATCATTGCAGGGGTTGGGGCGGTACTGACCTTTGTTCCCCAGCTATTTGTACTCTTTCTTCTTCTTTCCATCTTGGAAGATTGTGGGTATATGGCGCGAATCGCCTTTATCATGGATAGGATGATGCGCACCCTAGGTCTTTCAGGCAAGTCCATTATCCCCTTGGTGATTGGAACCGGTTGTTCAGTACCTGCAATTATGAGCAGCAGGACAATCGAGCACCAGAAACAGCGGGAACTCACGGTCATTGTAACCCCATTCATCCCCTGTGGTGCAAAGATGCCGGTTTTTGCTCTTATGCTCACCTACTTTTTCCCTGGTCAGTGGTACATCGCCCCCATGATCTACCTTCTAGGTATTGTCGCCGTCATTGTTACAGGATTACTTGCACGGGCAATCGACAAGCATAAGGAAACCAATGCCTTCATTCTTGAGCTACCCCGCTACCAACTACCTACAGTCAGGAATGTCTGGCTCCAGACCAAGGAGCGCACCCTGGGATTCATACAGAAGGCTGGAACCATCATCCTACTCTCCTCTGTGATCATCTATCTGCTCTCCTCGTACTCCTTTACTTTCCAGTTGGTTGATGCAGAGTCAAGCATGCTTGCTATCATGGGGCGGGTCATTGCTCCACTGTTTGCCCCATTGGGATTTGGTTTCTGGCAGGCTAGTGTTGCCCTGTTGACGGGAATTGCTGCCAAGGAGACCATTGTCAGTACACTGAGCGTAACCATCGGGACTGCCAATCTGGGATCTTTCTTCACTCCCGACTCCGCTCTCTCCTATATGACTTTCATTCTGCTCTCCTCTCCCTGTATTGCCGCCATTGGAGCAATGTTCAAGGAATTGGGAAGCAAGAGAAAACTTCTGTATGCCCTGCTGTGGCAGACAGGATTCGCCTATCTATCAGCACTCTTGGTTCGTTACATGGTGCTGCTTCTGATATAAAGGAATGCTTATGACTACGATTATCGCTAATGTGGTTGTTGCAGCTTTGATCATCTCTCTGGTTGCATACGCTATTGCAGCTCTTACAAAACAGAGCAAGGAGGAGAGTTGTGCCTCTTGCTCACCAAAAAAAGGAAGTGCTTGCAAGGGGTGTCAGTTTGCTGACCACTGCAATAAAACTATTCATTAACTGAATATTTATGCAGTAAGTCTGGATATTTCCCCTCTTTTTCGTTACACTCTCCACTAACACCCAGAACGGGTAGTATTGTTTGAGGAGAGATAGAAATGAAACGAAGCATTGTTGTACTGTTGTCACTATTATTGGTTTCGGTCAGCCTTTTCGCTGCAGGGACCAAGGAACAAGCACCCGGTGTTGATAATTCCCTTCAGAAAATCATGGACAAGGGCGTGCTTGTCATGGGTCTCGATGACAACTTCCCTCCTATGGGTTTCCGTAATGAGAAAGGGGAACTGGTGGGTTTTGATGTAGATTTGGCCAAGGAAGCTATGAAGCGCCTCGGTGTTGAGCTCAAGCTCCAGGCAATCGATTGGAATGCCAAGGAACAGGAACTGAATACCGGAAACATTGACTGTATCTGGAATGGTTTCACCATCACTCCTGAACGTCAGGAAGCCATGACCTTTACCCCTCCCTATATCCACAATGCCCAGGTTGTTGTAGTACGGGATGACAGCCCTTACACCACACTTGCCTCCCTCAGTGGAAAAACCGTAGGATACCAGGCTGGATCATCAGCTTCAAATGCAATCGACGACACTCCCGAGTTCAAGCAGTCCGTAAAGAGCTTTGTTGAGTTCAAGGAGAACCTTACCGGTTTGATGGATCTTGAGATTGGAGGTATTGATGCACTGGTGGTTGATGTCACCGTTGCAGAGGACAACATCAAGCGCAGCGGAAAACCCTTCAGAATCCTCGAGGAGGAACTTGCTCCCGAAGACTATGGTATTGGATTCCGCAAGGGTGAACAGAAGCTTGCAGACGCAGTATGGCAGCAGCTTGAGGCAATGGCCGCAGACGGTACACTTGCAAAAATCTCCACCGATTGGTTCGGTAGTGATATTACTGTTGTAGCAAAATAACGAAACCGTTATGATTACGGGGAGCTTGGCTCCCCGTTTTCTTTTTTTCAACACCTTATCTCTAGGAGACACCGATGGGAAACCTCTTAATGCAGATGCTGGTTGCCACGATGACCAGTTTGAAGATATTCGGCCTAACCCTGCTATTCTCCCTCCCCCTGGGTATGTTGGTTGCTAAAGGCAGGATGTCGAAAAACCCAATCATTTCGAACGTGGTAAATGTGTACATCATGATCATGAGGGGCACTCCCTTGATCCTCCAGCTCTTGTTTGTTTACTTTGCCCCCTACTACATCTTCGGCTCCTCTTATGACCGTTTCACTGCTGTCATTGTAGGCTATACCATCAACTATGCAGCATATTTTGCCGAGATTTACCGTGGTGGAATCCAATCGATCCCTGTCGGGCAGTATGAGGCATCCTTGGTTCTTGGTTTCTCCAAGGCTCATACATTCACCCATGTGATTGCCCCTCAGGTAGTCAAACGAATTATCCCTGCAATGGGGAATGAGGTAATCACCCTGGTAAAAGATACTGCGCTTGCTCAGACTATCGGGGTTGCTGAACTGTTCAGGGTTGCCGAGAACCTGTCTCTTATAAATATTTGAAGCTGGGGACCAACATGGC
>NZ_JAEKNT010000177.1 GCF_016406725.1 Sphaerochaeta sp. S2
CTTCAAATGGGTATAAGAGACAGCCATAAGTGAGGGTACCGAGGTGCTGAAGACGATCTTGCAGGCAATCGTGCCTTCAGAGCAATCCTTCGAAGAGAAGTGCAAGGATTTGATCAAAGCGATCCAGAAATCAAGTAGGGAGCAGAAGGAACTTATACGTCTCTACAGTGAACTAACCTCAGTGGGAAACAGTGAACTTGTCAAACAACTTTCGTATGAGATCGAATCCATCTCCGCCGAGATGTACACTGAGTTGGTCAAGGAAGGCCAGAGAACAGGTGAGATCAGGATGGATATTGATCCTGCGATGGCAGCCTTTCTCATGGACAATCTCTTCATATCCCTTCAGTTCTCATACTCAAGTGAGTATTACCAACAACGATTCAGGATATTCTTGGGCAATGATATAGAGAATCGGGACACGTTCGTCCTTGATCAGATGGTTAGCTTCATCTCCTCTGCATTGAAAGCCTGATATCCCTGAAAAAGGAGTGGCCATGGACAGTAAACAATACCTTCTCGCCTACGATGTTGGTACTACGGGAATGAAGACCTGTCTTTTCTCAGCTGGTGGCCACTTGGAGCTTGTTGCCTCTGCACTTGCCAAGTACCCATTGTATCTCTTTGAGGGTGGCGGTGCAGAGCAGGATCCAGAGGATTGGTGGAGGGCAATGGTCACCACGACAGGGGATGTCATTTCTAGGGCTGCAGTCAATCCTGCCGACATCAAGGGAATCTCCTTCTGTTCCCAGATGCAAGGGTTGGTACTTGTTGACAGGGAAGGGAGACCAATCAGGAATGCATTCAGTTATCTTGACCAACGGGCAACCAAGGAATTGAAGGAGGGAATGGCCCATGGTCCAAAAATCGAAGGCGCAAATATAGGGAAGCTTCTGGTCTCCCTAGCCATCACGAAAGCAGTAGCAACCAGTGTAAAGGATCCAGTTTGGAAATATCATTGGGTAAGAAACCATGAACCTGATGCTTTTTCCCGTATCTACAAGTGGCTTGATGTGAAGGAGTACCTGATAACGAAGCTAACCGGTTCGTTCATCATGACTGAAGACTCAGCGTTCGCCACATTATTATTTGATACAAAGAAAAGAACCTGGAGTCCTGTTATGTGCAGAATGCTCAAGGTCAACCCAGACCATCTGCCTAGGATCATACAATCCACAGAACAAGCCGGAATGCTTACAGGGACTGCAGCTGGGTATCTGGGTTTAAATGCAGGCACCCCGGTCTTTGGAGGGGGTGGAGATGCCGCTTCAATCGGAATTGGAGCAGGTGCTACCAATCCTGGAGATACCCATATCTATATGGGAACCTCAGGATGGCTTTCCACTGTAGTTGAGAAAAGCATGGTTGATCCTGCAACAAAAACAGCAGCAATCGTAAGTGCACTTCCTGGGAGATATACCTATTTCTCTGAACTCGAGACAGCTGGAAAATGTCTGGAATGGGTCAAGGACCATCTTGCCCTGGATGAGATCAATCTCTATCTGGAGAAGAAACTGGTAACAGATTCTCCTGAGGCTATTGCCAAAAACCTCTATGACTACATGGCTTCGGTAATCGATACCGTACCTCCTGGGAGTAATGGAGTGATTTTCACCCCATGGTTGCACGGTAATCGATGTCCCTTTGAGGACAGCAAAGCACGTGGGGTGTTTTTCAATCTTTCACTTGAAACCGGGAAGACGGAGATGATCAGGGC
>NZ_JAEKNT010000178.1 GCF_016406725.1 Sphaerochaeta sp. S2
TCCTTGAGGTGTCAGCAAGAATCCGTGGTTCCTCAGATGGTCGTCGGTATTGGAGACAGCGATGGTGAAGATAATTCTTTTGAAAAGCTGTTTCAAATCAGTATCTGGTTGTGCACCCATCTGAATGATGCATTCCACCAGATCCAGATAGCTAGCCTCTTGTCCATCTGTTTTACCTGTCAATGTCATTGCAGAAGCAAAATGAATACGCTCATGACCGTCTGAACGATCAAAGCGTTTTGAGAGAAAGGTATCCCCTCCAGAAGAAAATGTTTCAAGTCTTGCCTGTGGCATATCAATACCACATTTCACGGCAAGGTCATGTATGACCATTTCCCAAGCTCCGCTATTGAGCGTATCATGCCGGGATGGGAATTTGGCTATCCAGAGATTTCCTTTCTCATCCACCACTGTTGCTTTGGGGCGTGCGCCTCCCAATGAAGAACCTGGTAGTATCAGATGGTGTATCCACGATCCTTCAGTCTCTTCATTTTGCTCAAACAAGGATGTGTGGTGTTCCAGCATACGCAACTCAGTCCATGGCGGGGTGGCTAATGCTGTATGCTCAGCAAGAAAGGACGAGCTCTCTGGAAGCTTGTAGCGAATCGCTCCCATACGAGAAGCATCATCAACCCCAAGAAGATACTCTCTTTCCTGAAGCTTCTGCATTGCTCTCTTTTCTTCTTTTGCCAATAAGGCCTCTCTTCTTTGCATGAGCACGCGTCCCCAACGATCAGGACAAGAATCTAGGAAAAAGCCAAATCCTGTTTTATCGGGTTGCTGATATTGGTATCCTCTGAAAGGCTGGATGTCTGGATCGATTTGGTATATGGGTGCATAGCTATGCAGCCAGTTGCTGTCATACGTGAATGAGAATACTTCTCTCTGTCGTGTGGATTGCATCTGTAAAGAGCCTATGAGGACAGGTCCGTTCAGACCTACCCAATCGGCATAGACTTCAATCGTGTTTGCCATGAGTTTTCCTCTTGGTTGCGCGCTTGCCTACGGGAAGATTCATATCCTGGAGTGTTCTCCCCAGTACATCATCCTTGGCAATGAGAAGCAAATCATCAACAAGACCGATGGCAAGGAGTACTTGTATATATGCTCCCATCGAGACAGAAGGTGAGCCCTTCTCGATTGCCCAGAGTGTTGCCCGGCTGATCCCCGCCCTCTCTGCAACCAGGGTTGCAGGGAGTTCTCTTCGTAGTCTGGCTAGTTTTATCTGTACACCCATCTGAGTGAGTTTTCGCTGTGCTGAGGGTAACAGCGTGATCGTTTTCTGTCCCATAGAAAAAGCTTAGGTTCTTTCTATCGAGTTGTCAATGAACTGACAGGTTAATGTTCAATTATAGAAACAAATTGAGTATATAGTCTGTAATATTGAACGTTATTGGTTCTCAAATCTTTACATCACTCTTTTTACATGAACCTATCCGCATGGAACTCCATCAAGTTCTTTCCCAGTAATTCTGCAGCTTTCGATTCTCCAATGAGGTGTTCTCCAAGAGCACGATACACGAGTCTGGTAAAGAGGGAAGTCTTTTCCAGTTGGTATGGTTCTCCCGGTTCTTGTTTTCTCCAACCTCTTGAGGAAAATAATTTACATACCTTCGTGTATTCAGTTTGTGATATGATCCCTGTATCGAAAGCCCTTCTTATACAAGCTTGCATGCTGATGCCGTAACGATGTTTCAGATGGTAGAGCTCAGCTATCTCCAAGGTATGCCTTTTCTCTCCAATCTCTCTCTTAAGTGATTCGAGTGGAAGAAGAAGGGCTCCTGCAAAACGATGGCAACAGCGCTCTTCATCAAGATTACTATCCAACAAACCTGATAAAAGATGATGTGCAAGTTCATGTGCCATCGTGAATCGTTGGCGTGTTCCATCCCCATTGTTTTGGCACACAATGATTGGCATGTCCTCAATTACTGCTTGTAATCCATCGCACATGCCTTCAGTCGCATATGAAATCATGATGACTATATACCCATGTTCTTCCAGAAGAGCCGTAAGATCAGTAATGCTTTGTGACCCAAGTCCCCATTTCTCACGGATGGTATTTGCATACATTTCTATATCTTCATAGGAATGCAGGATATTTGCCGGTAGGTCCAAATTAGGTGAATCAATCGGAAAGTTTGGCCAGAGGTTCTTGAGCTCCATCCAACGTTCTGCTTGATCTAATACTTCAGCTTCTATCTTGTGTAATGTCTTCTTTGGAAGGGATGCTCTTTTCCTATACTGTATCTCACCCAGTACTATCGTATTTGGTCGGAAAAAGTACTCACTTTTTACCCCTAGAGTTTTTGCGAGACGAATGAGCACTGGAGAGGAAGGCATGCTTTCTCCATGTTCATATTTTTTGATCATATTTGCACTGATACCAACGCTGTCTCCAAGTTCCTTCATTGATAATCCGGAAGCAGAGCGAGCACGTCCAAAACGTTCTCCAAACATGGCAGGCTTCTCCTTTGGTTTATATAATATTACTTTATTATAAAAACGTAAACCATTAGAGTAGAATTTCTGTTGAGCTTGTTACTTGAGACCAACAGGTGACAATCAGTCACTGAGACAGCGCTCTCAGCCCTTGAGGCATCATGTACTGATTCGCATTCCGAGTGCTGTAGTACTCAATACAAGGCAGGGAATGCAGCAACACGAAGGGTGGTAAGTCCATAGGGTATAAGTATCAAGTCCTCAGTACTCAATCGACATCTCCTGAGAAAAATCTTCCACCAATCCTACGGTATGACCATTTCCTCTTGCATCCACAAGACACGGATTCACTATGCACAGAACCTGTTGCTGAAGAACACCATGAACGTAAACGACATCGCCCTTGCCTCTGGATTCTCCGACCCTGGCTATTTCAGGACTGTCTTCAAGCGTATGGTGGGTGTGAACCCCAGTGAGTACCGTTCTGCATATGAGAAGTTGCATATTAATACTGAGTAGATAGTGCCAATAGATTGATAAATCTAGGCTTCTATCAGGGTAATCTTGCTTTTAAGTGTATTCAGATGACTGTACGGGATAAGCTTATCATGTTGTAGCCGAGATACCACAATACCAGGATGTACATGCTGTGTTTCTGCAAACGCTCTTACCTCTGCATGAGAGAATACCTTGTTATTGCAAAATGCTTCATAGGCGGTTGTATCAAGAAAGAAGGTTTCGGCGAATTGATTGGCTTCGGTTTCTTGCGATGCAGTGCTGGATTCATCTTGTTCACAAGAAATGATGGTACGCTTGCTTTCATAGTGTAATAACAAGTGACCAATTTCATGCATGAGTGCGAACCATGCATGGTCATGTGTCTTGTATCGAAGGCTGAGATAGATTGCAGGGTTTCCTTTGTACGTAGTAAGCGCTCCACGAACCTTGCTGTTGCTTATTGCAGGATAAATCACCAGATAGATACCCAATGCATTGAGAAGTTTGCGAGCGCGAAGCAACGAATCAGAGGTATTCCCTTCATAGGCAATATGCTTAAGTTCGTTGAGTGCTTTTTTAAGCTTTCTCGCTGAATAGCTCAAGGAGAGATCCTCATTCTGAATTTCCAGTTCTTCTCGGCAGAGGTTCAGCCAGATTGCAATTGGTTCCAATGACCCTCCATCTTCCATGAATGATACCGAAAGAGCTGCATAGGTAGGTTCGAATTGAGAGAAGTCACTGATTTGAAGAAGTGAGAGCATTTCAGTTGCTTGCTTCTCAAGATTCCAACCAAGATCTCCAAAAACTTCTTTGAAATGGAATCGCTTCGCAATTTCCTGTAATGCTTGCTTGCTGTATGAATACACTGGTTCTTGTTCTCGAGCTACGGCCTCCCGATACTTGGTTTCATACTGCAACCAGTATGATGCCGGGACCGGCGTGAGCACTTTCTCCAATTTGAGCGCCACCTCTTCTGTAAGTCTACTGGTTCCATTCAAGAGGTGGGACAGATGTTTCTCGCTGATTCCTGTCCTGGTTGATAACTCCTTTTGGGTCAGGTGATATGCATCGAGATAGTCTTTAATGACATTCCCAGTTGGGACAGTAGATAGTACACTCTTCATTTTCTTACATAGCCGTTCATTTTATCATATTCTCTCTACTTTCTTAGAGGTATAGATAGCTTCCAATGAACCATTCCTTCTTTCATAAATTCTAGGATAATTAACCTCATAGGTCAATTATTATATCAATTATTCTGTTGAGCAAGGGATACTGTGGCAATGCTACGACTGGTTATCGCTTCTGAAAGAATGGGCAGCGTCATCGAGATTCATCTGATCAGGAAGGGGGGTGTATCACACTAGAGCTTCCTCATGAGTGATTCAGTACATATCTCTTTGTTTTTCCCCGACCTTGTTTTTTGATCAGGGAAGCATCAATCATCTGATGGAGGATGAGGTATGCATGGGTCTTCTTTACTCCAAGCAAAGTTTGTGCTGATTCATCAGTGACATAACCTTCTCTTTGAACTTCCTCCAAGATTTGTTTGAATTGCTTGGACGAGTAGAGCGGAATAGGTTCCTTTGCACTTGCTTCCACTGGTTGACTCTCGTTCTGGTTTGGAAGGACTATTTTGAATGTGTTGGGTGTGACTTCGATTTGTTCATGGGCTGCCATATGTGTATATAGTTCTCTGATCCTACGTAGTCCGGTCCCATAAGCTTCAATATAACCCAAACGATGAAAGATATCAGCAAGCAAACGGTTCCTTGGTTGTGAAATACCAGCCATAATGTCCATTGTGGTTAGCCCTCCCACAAGACCCCCAATGGAAACAAATTCAATGTGTTTTTTTGTAATGGTTATGATGATGCTTCCACTATAAGCATAGTCTCGATGCATGATTGCGTTGAGTAATGCTTCCCGAAGGGCTTGTTTTGGGTAATCCCAATACTCGCGACGAGATAGATCGTCAATCTGAAAACGATTCTGATTACACAACATAAGATAGGTATAGGTATCTTCCAATTGTGTCAGGACCGACCCACTGAATTCTTTCGCAGAATTAAAGGTTGTTTTTGCCTCGTCACTGAATACAGCTACCTTAATAGTATGCATACACTGATCTGAGAGTAGAAGGCCAAGATTTGTATAAAGCCCAGTCTCTTCAATGATGCCAAGTCGAATGAAATGTTCTTTTTCAAACGGTATGCCTTTCTCTTTGTATACGAGCCTTGCTTGTTCAAAGGTCAAGTCCTGGATGAGGGAGCGCATACGTTCATAATAATCTCCATCACTAATCTTGATCATTTGACGTATTTTTTCATCGGAGGCAGGGGCAGTTGAAGTTCCTTGCCGTATATATACTCCTGCCGGCTTGAGACCTTTCTTCTACAGTTTTCTATCATATATTCCAGTATATACTGAATATTCACTATGCTAAAGTGAAAATTCACTATTGATTGTAGATCATGGACCAGATGGACTGAATATCACCGCTCTGGTCGACTAAGTGGCTGGAACAGCAAACTCCCACAGAGTGGCTTAACCGTAAGCGACAGTATGTGGCAAATGGGTCATGAATGGTTGGTTGATTTAAGAACCTTGTTATTACAAGCATCAATATGATAGGCACATTGCTTTCTTGCTCCGTTTTTTATAGAAATTGGCTTGTTTGTGTACATGATGCCGTTGTCTTTTATAAAAAACTTACAAAATGTATAAATGACCAGCGGGTGATACTCCGAGGAAAACCAGTGTTGCATACATAGAGAAGAATCAGCCATGTCATTTTGTCTTGAGAAGATAGCTTTCGTAGTATCGTTGTAGGTCTCTAACAGTTCCATATGAAGAGCAATTGAAAATAACTGCCGATACCGGCAAAAATTTTCAGTATTTCGATTTTTTTTTGAAATATAACTTAGATTATAGGTCATTCTATACCCTACAGGGTAAAAATCCTTAATTAACCCTATAGGGTATATCTACAATATATACCTTATGGGGTATGCTGTTTTTGTGGAGGACCTATGCAGAACCTAATATTGACCCCGTTCCAACTTGCCTACTATCTAAAAAGTAGACGAAAGAGCTTGAACCTCACACAGAAGCAAGCTGGAGAACTTGTGGGACTGTTGCCCAAGACCATATCTGCCCTGGAGTCTCATCCAGAGCGATGTTCCCTTGAAAGCTTTTTCAAGCTTGTCTCTGCTCTGGAGATTGAGATGCTCTTGCAACCAAAGCCTCCGCTAGATGAAGAGACAGAGAAGGATGAGTGGTGATGAAACATACCTTGGATATATGGATGAACGGAAAACATGTAGGAAAATGGACGCACTCAGGATCTTCGTAATGCGGCATGTGGTAGTTTCCTGAACTGAAGTAAATAATCTGCTTGTTTGTACTCCCTCTTCGGTTAGGGTAGCATCATGGCCAGTTGGCATACATGAATATCTTATAAAAAGAGTATCCCCAGTAAAACTACGCGATCAATAAAAGTTTTTAGGGGTACATCCCTATAAACTACGAGAAATCCAACAGTTTTTATGGGTATAACCCTAAACACCATGGAACATGGTAAACCAAAAAGAGCAGTTCGCTGTCGAACTGCTCAAATAATCGTTGTGGTGTTGTTCTTCCTATTCCGGCAGCCCTTCAAAACGGTGTATGTGCTCCAGGTCATGATCCCAGGATGCCTTGTCGGAGTTGAAGATATGGGCATTGGGGCGTAAGGATACCTCGCTGTCGAGCGACCCGGCTGGTACTACCAGCAGCTTTCCTCCCATCTGGAGATTGGGGAGTGCTGACCCGCACTCAGTGCAGAAGCTCTTGATATGCCCGCTTCCCTGGAAGTCAAAGGTTTTCACCAGGTTCTCTCCGGAGAGCCACCTGAGATGAGCGGAAGAGGAGAACAGATTGGCTGCATGGGCTGAACCTGTATCCTTACGGCATAGGTTGCAATGGCAGAGAAAGAAAGACTCAAAGTCACCTTCTACCACAAATGTTACTTTTCCACAGAGACATGAACCTTTGTGCTTGTGCATCGGCACCTCCTTGCCTTCCTATGGTGCTTGGTTCTGGGAAGCTTGTCCAGTAGTAAAAGGGCACCATAGCGTGATGACAAGGGAATAACACTGCCCTTACCTAAGGGTTGTTTCCCAAGAGACCATATAACAGGAGGGATCTTCTTTCATGAATGCATACTTGGGCATGAAGGATACTATGGAGTGATCCGGTACATCCTCGCCCCACCTTTTCCATTCTTCTTCACTTCATGCATCGCACTATCGGCATTACGGACCAATGATTCACTGCCGCTACTGCTTTCAGGGTAGAGGGCAATACCAATACTCGCTCCTACCTGATAGGTTCCCAACTTGGTGATCATCCTACACTTGGACTCTTCTCTACGGTCATCTCCAAGGGGTGGCAGGGGCGGGTATCTTCAGAGC
>NZ_JAEKNT010000179.1 GCF_016406725.1 Sphaerochaeta sp. S2
GGTCCCTATCGTGCTCATCAACCTGGAAGGGGTATATGGGCTGAAACCCCGATGGGCGGGAAAAAAACGAAAAGGAACAGCAATTCTCAGGGTTCTCCCCCCAGTTCATACCGATGTGATCGACCAACTCTCAGTGAAAGAGCTCTATGAGTTTCTCAAGGAGAAGCTGTACTATAGCTACCGTTCCTGGCAGGATGAGATGCAGTTTGACTATATCTCAGGGAGAGCGGCTGAAGGAGTAGAAAAAATCCTCTATCTCTGCCCAGATTGCCATTCTACAAGCACCATCCATTCCAAAGGGAATTTGATTACCTGTAGGCAATGTTCACTTACCATGGAACTGGACAACCATGACAAGCTACACACAATCAAGGGAAATACCAGCTTCCTCGATGTCGCTGCCTGGCACGCCTGGGAGAGGGAGTACAGCGCCTCAAGTGAGGGACAATCATTAACATTCCCTCCTGATAAGGGGATCCTGTTCCAGACAGCTGATGAGAGACATCTTAAGCGGATCTCGAAGGATTTCACCCTCTCTCTGGAACAAGACGGAATGCGTCTTCTGGAACGAAACGGGAAAGAACACCTGATGGCTTTTACTGATATCCAATCCATGATTATCAACGCAAAGAACACGGTGGAACTCTACCATCTTCATACTCTGTACAGGATACGGATCCACAAACGAGGTTGTATCCTCAAATATGTGGAAGCGTACCAGCGAAACAAACTGATCCAGAAGGGGGCAACCTTATGAACTGGAACTTCTTTTTCCATATCGGAATCATCTCAGTATCACTTCTACTTGCAGCACTCATTCGTGCCCGAATACGGTTCTTCCAACGGTTCCTGATTCCCGTGCCCATCCTCTCTGGCCTTATGCTCCTGGTTTTCTACAACTTCATCGCACCAAGGTGGGGACTAAGAAATGACTTTCTCGGGGAAATAGTCTACCACTTGCTGAATATCAGCTTTATTTCCATGTTGCTTAGGGTTACACCAAAAGCTCACACGGAAGGGAGGGCGAAACGAACCCTGGCGGCTAATGTGACTGCTGTCTTGGGACAGTATGGCCTGCAATGCTTCTTTGGTCTTATCGCAACCGCTTTGATTATCTCTACATTCAAGCCAGACCTGTTCCCAGCATTTGGCTTTACCCTCCCCCTCGGGTTCGAGCTGGGACCCGGACAAGCATATTCGATTGGAATCGGTTGGGAAGCGATGGGATTCAGGGGAGGTTCCTCAGTGGGACTTACCATGGCAGCCATCGGATTTTTGATTGGTAGTTTTGGTGGCGTGATCTTGATCAACCAAGGACTCAAGCGTGGTTGGATCGGGAAAGAACAGGCAAAGAACATCAATGACCATAGTGTAAGAACCGGATTTTTCAGTAGAGAAGAACATGAACGTCCTATTGGTTCCTACCTATCGACTGATGGAGAGTCGCTGGACTCCATGACCTACCACATTGCACTGATCATGATGACCTATCTGGTTAGCTGGTCTTTCCTTACCGGGCTTTCTGCGCTTCTTGGTCTTATCGGCCCATTGGGAACCGAACTTGCGGACAGCCTTTGGGGTATCAACTTTGTTTTCAGCTCATTCAGTGCACTGGGCGTCAAGATGCTCATGAAGCTGTTCAAGGTCGAGACCACCATCGATAACGCAACATGCAACCGTCTCAGTGGACTCTCTGTTGACTTGACCGTTGCCTCTTCACTCGGTGCAATCAGCTTGGTGGCTGTACAGGGATATTGGATTCCTATCCTTATCCTCACCCTGGTAGGGCTCTTCATCACCGTGGTTATTCTGCCCTGGTACTGTTCACGGCTCTATGATGACCATCAATTCTTCAGAATGTTGATCATCTACGGTTCGGCAACAGGAACACTCCCCACCGGGCTTGCACTGCTTCGTGTGGTCGATAAGGAGTTTGAGACACCGGTTGCCACAGACTATCTCTATTCGGTAGGAATTGTCTTTATCCTGGCCATTCCCATCATCTTGAGTATCAACCTGCCGGCATTCAGCGTCACCAAAAACAAACCCATTCTCTTTATGTGGGCTATCGTAATCAGTGGAGTCTACTTGCTCGCTTCATTCATCTCCTATCTGATCATTGCCAAGAAGCGAGCCTTTATCAAACCCAAGACATTCTTCTACACCGTGGACTAGGGGATTGGTCTGATAATGGATTGTAGGAAAGAGGAGGCTTGTACGGTGTACATGCCTCTCTTTCTCTCCTCCCTTTTCACCCGACTGGCAATACTGCAAAGCGATGTTCGGCAGAACAGTGAATATACCTTCTCGCTGAAGATTTCCACGAAGGAATCAAGCTCGTAGAACTCGTTGAGATAGGGAAAGAGACAGAAGATTTCCAAAGCAATGGAGCGTACCAGCACTTTTTGCTCTCTCAGGTGCAGGATGATCCAAAGGAAACTATTTAATACAAAAAAGCCATCATTATCATCGTAAAAGACATCACCGAAAGACTCCTGTAGAAATACGAAGAACCCCAACTCCTCTATAGCATCACGCCACTGGTTCCCGCTCAGGGCATTGAAGGCCGAATCTGTTTCATCGGTATCGAGACAGAGAAACAGATTGGAGGAGAGAATTCCATTACCAAATTTACTTCTCTTGGCAGGAGACGGAACCGGCCAGCCATCAATGCGATATTGTGCATCAGCCTCGCTGACCTGGAATTCACGGTTTGCATGCTTCTTCAGCAGCTGCTCTATAATATCCTTGGCCACATCCTCATCTATTCCCAGCTTCTTTGCCTCAAGTGCAGAGTCAAATGGTGTACCGTTGTTGTATGCATTGGAGTACTTTTCAAAGAATACATTAAACCCGGACATATCAATCGAAGGCTCTTCCTTCTGAGCCTGCATGTCGTTGTTGATCAGGGAGAATGGAGCCCAAGGCATGCGTAGTTGATGCTTTTCCATACGTAGTACCAAGGATAAGGCCACAGGTTGCAAACCTTCTGGTAGAGGAAGATCCAAGACAGCCATGAGAGCCTCAAACGCATAGCGGTTCATGGCCATGACCATCCACTGCTTTTCCAGCTTGAACACCCGCATCCCTGTAAAAGCAATATCACTCCAGAACTCCTCATCAGGAAAAGCTGAGCGCATCGCATCTGAAGGGTGTTCAAGAACATAGGAGGCCACTTTGCCTCGGTTGTCGACTTTCCAGTATTCCGGGTAGAAGGTATAACGGAGCGTGTCTACAGTAGTGCAGTACACCTCAAATGCCTGTCCTTTATGGCTCAAAGCATCAAAAGAAGCTTGGAAATCGAGAAAGAACATTGCCATGGGATGCTTGATCAGCAAGCTTGTAAAACCGGATGTTGAAAACGTGGCTTTATCGAGTGTGTT
Source organism: Sphaerochaeta sp. S2 (assembly GCF_016406725.1). Taxonomy (GTDB): domain Bacteria; phylum Spirochaetota; class Spirochaetia; order Sphaerochaetales; family Sphaerochaetaceae; genus Sphaerochaeta. The sequence continues at coordinate 3,384 of NZ_JAEKNT010000179.1, forward strand.
GCAGAGAAAGATCACATCGGATGAGGTATAGATCGTGTAGTGGATCATCCCACTGGTCTGAAGACACTGCCCATTATCCATCATGAGGGAGAAATACTGTAAATCTCTGCTCTCACGTTCTTCCTGCATGGTTTGCAGCCCAGGACTGTAGAGTCTATAGGTATCTCCGGTGAGCCTGTCCTCGATTACAAAGAAATCCTTGCAGATGCGCTCTTGGATAGTAAAGAAACTGAAAAATGCAGGTCTCTGCTCCCACTCGATGAGGGCGTCCTGTGCATCATCTGAAAGGGTGTCGGCAAACAGGGCTCGCATGCGACGAATTGCTTTTGGGTCCGTAAGAAACAGGGCATCGGTGTATTGGATAGCCAAAGCATCCACATATTCTCCTGCATCAGGAATCACTGTATGTAGAAATTCGACAAAGGATACAACAAGTTCCGAATTGGCATCATAATCCATGACGTATTCATCAATATTGAATTCCAGATCTTCGTAACGTCTGGAAAATGCCTCACATGCTTGTACAATGGGAGTAGGTATCTTCATGCCTCTATCATTATACAAATATGCCCTTCTTGAAAAGCCTCCTCGTACTATGTGTGGTGCAGTATTTATTTTTGTGTGCTTTTCTTTTTGCCATCCATGCTTTACAGTGAAGGAAACATTCAAAGAAGGTGTAGTTCATGAAACGAAGTGCAGCAATCTTGGTTTTCCTCATGTGCGTGGGTATCGCGTACGCTTCAGCAATCTCCCCTGCCAAGATTCCTCTCACTTCCCCACTCTATGCACAGACAGATCTGTTGTATCGCTTGCATGGGATGCTCTCACCCTCATCCGCCAGGCCGTGGAGTGTCAGTGAAGCAGCAGAGGTCCTATCGGCGATTCCTGAGCAGAGTGCGTTTACAGATCTTTTGCATGCAACACAGTCTCTTCTCAAAGAGGCAAAGCCAAAAGTGCGCAGCGATGCCTTTGCCTACAATCTTATGACCACAATCAACCTGGAATCATATGCACATACCAATACTGAAGATTTTGTTACCATTGAAGATTGGGTCTATGGTTATGACCAGAGACAATCCATGGTTGACTTCACCATGCAGGTACAGTACCACGACAGGTTCTATTTCGATATATCTGTCCCTGTCGGAATCTCAGCAGCATCTGATAGTGATGAGCCCATTACCAATCCAGACCCCATTGGAGCTTTGTTTGGATCTGGAGAGATAGAGTACCAGAAGATTGCTTGTCTCTATCAGATGGGTCTATCGACCAACCTGATCACCCCAGAGACAAATCTCTATGCAGACTGGCCTCGCTCCTCACAGCTCAGTCTTGGGGGAGATTGGTGGAGTGTAAGCGGTGGGCGGGGATCGTTGCGTTGGGGCAACGGCATGAGTGGTGATCTGGTTGTGGGAAGCCATATCAACAACCACAACCACTTCTCTGCATCTGTCTTCAGCAAGGACAACAAGCTCCAGTTCCTGGCAATTTTCCTTCCCAATCCACTGAAGGACGACACAAAACAATCCATATTTCTAGGCCATCGTCTGGAGAGCAACCTAAGGCCGTGGTTGCGTCTCTCCTTTACCGAGAATGCAATGTACAAGGGCCCCTCTCTTCCACTCCGCTACTATGATCCGACCTATTTCTACCATAATCTCTATGATGGGGATCACATGAATGCCATCGCAAGTATTGAAGCTGATATCTTGATCGCACCTGCTCTCTCCTTTCATGGACAGTTTGCACTCGACCAATACCAACTTTCGAACGAGTCTGACTCCGTGGCCAATGCCCTGGCCCATCTCTTGCAACTTACTTACTCTTGGAAAGCATGTGGTGGATATTGGAGCATCTCAGGTGAATATGTTTCAACAGACCCCTCATTCTACAGACGCGATGATGTTGATTTCCTCCTCGCTCGGGGACTCCATAACAACGGGGAACCCGTTCTCATTGATTATCTTGGGTACCAATACGGTTCGGACAGCAAGGTATACCATGCACAACTGAGCTATCTCATTCCCCAAAGAGGAGAAATCAAAGGTTCACTTACAATCCACCGACAAGGAGAGGTAGATTATTTTGCATTCCACCACGAAAACGATGATGGAACAGGAAACAATACCGACGATCCAAACATTTCTGGACCCTCCCCCTCTGGCAATACCATTACTGAGCGACTGATTATCGGCCTTGGTGGCACGTACCATACAAGCATCGCCAACCTAACGCTGTATGGCCAACTGAATTGGATCGGAAGAAGAACCTATGACCGAAGCACAGAGCATGCAGAGAACTATGCTGATGATTTCCAGGTGGTTTTTGGTGTCACAAAACAGTTCTAGACTTTCTTCGCTCTTCAACAATTGCCTCTCCACCTGGTCCTACTGAGAAACTTTACCCTCTGATCTGCCTCGTCAAGTTTATCCCATTGAAACTTGACGCATGGATATAGAACGTTAACTATTTCTTTCCAAATACAGCATTTACACCTTCCTCAACCTTGCCCCTCCCTACCAAAAGGGGTAGTATCGTCAGAGGAACGTATATTCATGAACAGACGATGGACACACAAGGCTCGGCCTTACTTGCTCATACTCCCAGCTTTGATCTTGGCGATGGTTTTCAGCTATCGTCCTTTTCTTGTAACCATCCTCAATAGTTTTCATACCGTCTCAATCATGGGAGAGAGACTCAAGTTTGTTGGACTGGAAAACTATTCCAGGCTCTTCGCCAGTCAATCCTTTCAAGACAGCCTGTCCAACACACTTAGGTTTACGCTTTTTTTTGTCCCAGCAAATATGTTCCTCTGCCTTTCTGCAGCCCTGCTTGCAAACAGGAAAGGAAAGCTTGCTACCTTGAACCAGGTATTTTTCTTTCTTCCCCTTGCAGTCGGGCTCTCCTCTTCCATGATGATTTTCAAGATGATCTTCAATCCCTCTCTTGGTATTGTAAATCATTTGCTTGGTCTAGGAATACAGTGGTTCAATGATCCAAAAGCTGCAATGACTCTCTTGGTCATCGCAGGGGTATACCTGGATTTTGGTTTCAACTTCTTGTTGTTCCATGCCGCTCTTCGCAATGTCCCCAAGGATTTGATCGAGGTAGCACAGATTGAAGGGGCTTCACCTTTTCAGACTTTTCGCTACCTTATTTTTCCTCTGATCGGTCCAACCGTGGTATTCGTTTTGATCACCAATATAAAGGATGCCATGCTTATTTCATCCCCTGTGCTCATCCTCACCGAAGGGGGGCCGTTCCGCTCAACACAGACTCTGGTCTACCAGATGTATCTTGAGGGCTTCAAGAGCGGAAACTATGCAGTGGGGTCCTCCATTGCAACGGTGGTCTTCCTCCTAACCTTCAGCATCCTCCTCATCTTGATGCACTTACAACGAAGGAGGGTATACTACCAATGAGATTCATTAAAGCAAGCATAGCGACCCTATTCTCACTGGTGGTGATATTCCCCATCATCTATACCATCAGTGCGTCTTTCTTCACCTATGCAGACTTCACCTCAATCCCAGCAAAATTGCTGCCATCCAGTTTTTATCTGGAGAACTATGTCCGTGCATTTGCTGAGACCAGTTTGGCACGCTTCCTCGCAAACTCCTTTGTTACAGCAACATTGGGAATGTTGCTCAGGATGGGTATCAGCATAGGGGCAGCGTATGCATTCACATTCTTCACATTCAAGGGAAGAGATGTGCTCTTCTTTGTCGTTATTGCAACCATGCTGCTCCCCTCTGATGCTCTGATCCTTGCCAACTACTCAACCATCAGGACACTGGGACTGACCGATACCTATTTGGGAATTATCAGCACCAAGCTGCTTAGCCCAACCCATATATTCATGTTGCGCCAGTACTTCAAGACCATGAGCAGGGAGTACCGTGAGGCAGCCCTTATAGAGGGATGCAGCGATGCTCGGTTTATCACCACCCTTCTATTGCCGATCAGCAAAGCCGTGGTAATTACCTTGGGTATCCACAGCTTCAGCAACATATTCAACGACTATCTCTGGCCTCTTCTGGTTACAAACAAGGAGGGAATGAGAACTGTGCAGGTAGGACTCACAATGCTTGGTTTCAGTGAGAACCTCGACTACGGTCCTCAGTTTGCTGCCATTGCCCTTCTTATGATTCCGATCGTTATTGCATTCATCATAATGCATTCACCAATACAAAACAGCGTGAGTTCACGCTTCGCAGGGAGATAATACCATGAAACGATTACTAGCTTTGTTACTGCTTGTCATGTTGGCTACCCAGGGGCTTTTCGCTCTTGGTCAGGAGGAGGCCCCAGAGGCCGGAGTGTCCACCCTTACCTGGTGGCATTATGGAAGTGGACTTGCTGGAAAAGCAGTCGATTCCATTGTGCAGGAGTTCAACGAAACCGTTGGAAAGGAGAAACACATCCAGGTCAATGCAGTCTTCCAGGGAAAGGCAAACGATGTTCTCACCAAGACCAAGGCCATCTTACAGTCAGGAAGCACGAAGGACCTGCCCGGTCTGGCCCAGTTCGATGGATCGGCAGTGTTGGATATCCGCGATGTGCCTTCCCTGATTCCTATGGAGGATCTGGCAGTACAGGATGGGTATGACCTTACCCAACTCCTCGAGGCCGCACGTCTCTCGGTAACCTATAAGAATAAGATGATAGCCATGCCGTTCAACAGCTCAACCATTCTTCTTTACTACAACAAGACCGCATTCGACGAAGCTGGCATAGCTACCCCTCCAACAACCCTGGCGGAACTTGGTAATGTTGCCAAGGCATTGATGCAGAAAGACGAGAAAGGAAACATCACTCGCTATGGGTTTGCAAATGTCCCAACCACCTATGAGTTGATCGTATGGCTTGGTCAACAGAACGGGTTGAGTTATATCACCGATAATGAAAATGGACACCTCGGCAACCCTACAAAGGTACTTTTTGATGAGAATGGGACCATGGTGAACTTCCTCACCCGATGGAAAGATCTTTATGCCACTGGGGCGGTAGAAAATCTTACCAGCGATGTGAACGGAGCCTTCGCCAGTGGGCGTGTTGCCATGATCGTAGCTTCCACCAGTAAGCTTACCACCATCCACTCCATGGTTGCTGACCGGTTTGAGGTAGGAGTTGCCAACTTCCCGGCTGTCGATGAGCAGGCAACCGGAGGGGTGAATGTTGGCGGTGGTGCCATATATGCGTTTGACAATCAGTCAGGCAACGGAGATGCTGCGTGGGAATTCGTAAAGTTTGCAACCAGCCCTGAGCAACAGTTCAATTGGCATATTGCAACCGGTTACTTCCCGGTCCACCATGGCACATACTCCATGGATGCTTTCCAGAAGCATATTGAAGAGAACCCACACTACAGGGTAGCCATAGAGCAACTGATGGAGAGCAATCCCAAAATGCAGGGGATTTGGGTACCCAGTGCTTATCAGATCTACTATGCATTCCAGAGTGGAATACTCAGGATGCTGGAAGATGACCTCTCTCCCGAGGAGACCAGCAAGGCCCTTGCACAAGAAATCAATGGGTATTTTGAAGAGTACCTAAGGATGCAGGGAGAATAACAAAAAAAATTGGCTGTTTCCTGTTATAGGAAGCAGCCTTTTCTCATTTACGATAGTTCCTTGAACCTACATCGTTCGCGGAAGGTGCAATTCTTGCACATCAAGCCGGGGCATTGCTGGAAGTCATCATTGGTTTCCAGCTGCTGTACATGCCAGGTAAGATCAGAGACACGTTTTTCCAGTGCAGCTTGTCTCTCCAGGGCTTCACTAAGTTTGCTGCGGTACTGCTTGAGCAGCTCATTACGGCGCTTCTCTCCAGTTGCGTCATCACTGCCCATAAGGATGATGGAACGAATCTCATTCAGAGAAAAGTCCAATTCCTTCAACTCTGCGATTCTATTTAGATACACCACATCTGCATCGGTATAGTAGCGCTGGCCACCTTCTGAACGGGAGTTGGTTTTCAGCAACCCCAGGGACTCATAGTATCTGATGGTCCGTGCGGTAACATTGCATTTTCTAGCCAATTCTCCGATTCGATAGGTATTTTCCTGCATGCCTTAGTTGTACCACAGCTCAACCTCAGAGCTCAAGCAAACAACAGGCTTTTGCATCTTAACAGAGTATGAAATACCAAATAAACCAACAAACCGAACGACGAATCAAGGAGATGGCTGTCTGCGACCGGCCAAGGGAGCGGCTGATTCAGCGTGGGGCTGAGGCACTCAGTGACCAGGAACTTCTCTCCATCCTTATCGGGAGCGGGAATCGTGACCGCCCGGTGAACGCGATAGCCAAGGATCTTCTGGAGCTCTTGGACCGAAAGCCTATGGCCAACAACGAAGACCTTATGGCCATAGGAGGACTTGGTATGGCGAAGGCCACCCTCATAGGGGCAGCCCTGGAGCTTGGAAGGAGAAGGCTCCCTGCCAAACGCAGGCAAATTTCCACTCCCGGGGACATCTTTCCCCTGATCAGGCATTATGCAGGGCGGATGCAGGAACACTTCCTGAGTATCTGTTTGAACGGAGCCCATGAGGTACTCTCGGTGAATGTATGCTCCATAGGCTTGGTAAACCGTACACTCGTACATCCAAGGGAAGTTTTCGGGGAAGCAGTGCGTCAGCGTGCCACGGCCATCCTAGTAGCCCATAATCACCCCAGTGGCAATCTTGAGCCAAGTGTGGAGGACAAGGA
>NZ_JAEKNT010000180.1 GCF_016406725.1 Sphaerochaeta sp. S2
CTTTCACCCACCGTTTCCCATGGGGTGAGGCTGATTTCAGGATCCTTGTAGAGAAAGGTGTATTCAGTGATATCCTTATGTTCACCGACAGCCTTGATACCTCCATTGTAGAACGCATCAAAACACTCCTAATCGGAGTTCCGTATGAGAAGAAAGCGGTAGAGGCAGTATTGAAAGATTGTGAGCAGGACGATTGCTCCGACCTGCTCACTTTCTTGCTAGATTCCTTCTCTTCCTGATAGTTCTATCAAGGATCTGAGTCGGTCGACCCTCCAACCCTCTGGGTGGAGGGTTTCTGCTCTCCAGCTCCAATTACTCACCCCACAGGTGGAAGGGATGTTCATTCTTCCCTCCGCTCCAAGTTCCAGCCAATCCTGCATGGGGAGAATGGCATCCTTGGCATGAGAGAGCAACATCTGCCTGATCAACTGCCAAACTATCTGGTCATCAGGACATTCAAGGTAGCGCCTTACGGCATCCTTGGTCTGTTCATCCAAGGCATCATACCACCCTCTGGAGGTATTGTTGTCATGGGTACCCGTATAGATGACACTGTTGTGCTCACAGTTATGCGGTAGGTAGGCATTGCTTGCATCAAGCTTACCGTTCTCAACCGAAAAGGCAAACTGAAGTATCTTCATACCCGGGAATCCATTGGAGAGCCTGAGCTCATCCACATCATCAGTAATTACACCAAGGTCCTCGGCAATGATGGGAAGTTCTTCCCCAAGATGTGCTTTCAGTGCAGAGAAGAACTCCTTTCCCGGCGATGGCTTCCAGGTACCATTCATTGCAGTTTTCTCACCTTTGGGTACTTCCCAATAGGCAGCAAATCCTCGGAAGTGGTCAATCCTGATGATGTCACAAATCTCCAGGGTCTTCTCTATTCGCTTGATCCACCAGGAGAAGTGTTGCTTCTGGTGTGCCGCCCAGTCATAGACAGGATTTCCCCACAGCTGTCCTTCATCAGAGAAGGCATCCGGCGGGACTCCGCTTGAAGCGGTTTGCCTGCCATCCTCATCCATTTTCAGGAGGTCCCTATTTGACCACGCATCCACGCTGTCTGGAGCAACAAAGATGGGAATATCCCCAATGATCTGGATACCCTTCTTGTTGGCATATCGCTTGACCTTTGTCCACTGTGTAAAGAAGAAGTATTGCTGTACCTGAATATTCTCAATTGCCTTTTCGTGGTCCTTCTTGAGCTGTTGCAATGTAGCCTCTTCCCGCAGTCTTATCTTCTTGGGCCAGATTTCAAACCAACGGGAATCGTTGTAGGTCCTGCAAAGCACTTGGTAGAGGGCATAGTCCTCCAACCACCACTGGTTTTCCTGTACAAATTGCAAGTACGCATCCCAATCTTTCTTTGCTGCTTCTCCAATGAAGGTTGCCGCAGCCTGTTCCAGAAGCGGTTCCTTATAGGAGCGCACGCTGCCATATTCTACCCGGTCAGAGGGAAATACAGGATGGAAGAGCACCTCTTCCACATCCAGATACCCCTCAAAGGCAAGGGTTCTGAGATCGATCAGGAGTTCATTCCCTGCAAAGGTCGATCGGGCTGCATAAGGACTGTCCCCATAGCCGGTGGGCCCAAGGGGAAGAATCTGCCACAGACTTACCTTCGCTTGAGAGAGCAAGTCAATAAACGTAAAAGCCTCATCACCCAGTGATCCGATTCCATGGGGTGAGGGAAATGATGTAGGGTGCATCAATACACCACAGCGTCGTATGTCATGTTTCATGCTTCAGACTATATAGTATTCCTCTGCTGTTGGCTATCATTCAACAGGGAAGAGTTTGTTTTTGGGTGTTCTTGTTCTAACATGAAAAATAGGATATACTTGTGCTATGAATTCAGCCCAGGAAACAAAACAATTTGCCATCGGAGAACATGTAGTATATCCTCTCCAAGGCGTAGGCGTCATCAAGCGTATTGAAGAACGAATGTTCAGAGGCGTCGCTACGATGTATTACGTGATCTACCTTGATATCTCTGATATGACGGTAATGATTCCTGTGGACAAGTCCGAGGAAATGGGGATCAGGCCAATCGTAGGAGACAAAGAAGCGAAGCAGGCCATTGAATCCATTTCCAGCAAGTATGAACCTATGCCGGTAGATTGGAAGGTCCGCTATCAGATGAATGTGGATCTGCTCAAGCAGGGTTCCATTACGTCAATTGCGAAGGTGGTACAAGCACTCTATCATCGCAGCAAGATCAAGGAACTGCCGGTACAAGAGCGAAAGCTCTATGACAATGCGCTTCGTTTGTTGATCGACGAGATCTCATTTGCCTTGAAAAAGGACAAAAAAGAGATTGAAATGCTTGTATTCTCCAAACTGGAGAAATAGTTCTATGAATTTTCCTCAACATGCAGTCATCGTGACCGCTGCCGGCATCAGCGATCGCTTCAATGCGAACAAGCAACTGGGTGTCAAGAAGGAGTATCTCTCCATCGATGGCCATACTGTACTCTATCGATCTGTTGCCCCATTTCTTGAAGTACCAGGGTGCCAGGTTATCATGGTAACCCATCCTGAAGGAATGGCTGACCAGTGTGCGGTTGCCCTGGAGGACCTGTTACAGCAGAATATGGTTCCCATCATACTCGTTCCAGGAGGAAGCGACCGACAGAAATCGGTTTACAACGCTTTGAAGATGCTCTCTTCCATGGCATTGGCCGTGGACTTTGTTGCAATCCATGACGGAGCTCGTTGTTTCCTTACCCCCGACTTGGTGATCAAGACACTTGCAACAGCTACTGTATTTCGAGGTGCAGTTCCTGCCCTTCCCGCTACAGATGCCCTGAAAATCATTGATGACAATGGACTTATCACCCACCACATAGACCGAACTCATGCTGTAGGAGTTCAGACTCCACAGATTTTTACCTATCCAGAAATCTGGGAAGCTCATCAAGCGGCAAAAAACAGCACCACTTCCTATGTAGATGATACACAGATCTTCACTGACTATGGACAGTCAGTGGGTATTTGTGAAGGCACCCGGGAGAACAGGAAGATCACATATATCGAAGATATTCCTGATGCTGAACAGCAGATTGAAGAGTACCTCCAAAACCTTGAGGAAGGAAAACGCAGCGCACATGCTGCAAAAGCACTCCACCAGGCTATGGATGAGGTACAGAGGGAGCAGCAAACACAATGAGGATTGGCACTGGTTGGGATGTTCACCGCCTCGCAGAAGGAAGGAAATTTATCCTTGGTGGCATAGTCATTCCCAGTGAACGGGGTGAGGTCGCTCACAGCGATGGTGACGTCCTTGTCCATGCAATCATCGATGCAATCCTTGGAGCGTTGGCGAAAGGGGACATTGGGGCACACTTCCCCGATACTGATCCAGCTTTCAAGGATGCTGACAGCCTACAGTTGTTATCACGAGTGCTGGAAGAAGACCTTCCTCCCTACTCCATCGAGAACATCGATACCACGGTCATTGTCCAACGTCCTAAGCTTCGTGAGTATATTGATGCAATCAGGGAGAACTTGGCGAATACGATGCACCTTGAAATCAGCCAGGTTTCTGTCAAGGCGAAGACCGCCGAGGGAATTCTTGGTGAGCTTGGTACAGCGGAAGCGGTCATGGCCCAAGCGGTTGTCTTGATTTCCCAGAATCCTTGTTGACACAATCCAAACAAATATTCTATAGTTGCCCTGCGCCCAGATGGCGGAATTGGTAGACGCACTAGGTTCAGGTCCTAGCGGTCGTTAAGACTGTGCAAGTTCAAATCTTGTTCTGGGCAGAAAGGCAAACCTTTTACTATAAAGGGTTTGCTTTTTCTTTTGTTACAAGATGGCTGCCTTACACCTTCAGCAAACCCCTGAATCCCCTGGATGCGTAGTAGGAATCAGCTCCATTGTGGTAGAAAAACACCCTATCATACCGGCAATCCCCGAAGAGCGCTCCGCCAAGTTTTCGCATTGATTCAGGAGTACGAATCCAACTGGAAGATTTCACATCGAAGACACCCAGCTTCTGGAGATTGCGGTACTGCTCCTCATCGAGGAGCTCTATCCCCATTTCTGCTGCAAGAGAACCTGCACTACCTGATGGTGGATTCTTTTTCCGGTTTTCAAGGGCTACCTGGTCATAACAGAGACTTCTTCGGCCTACAGGACTCTCAGCAGAACAATCGACGAAGAGGTACGCGTCAGAGGTATCATCGTACCCGATTACATCTGGCTCTCCACCGGTGCGATCCATCTCAAAGAGCGAAAAGAGTTTCTCAAGGTCTTCGGCAAGTCTCTTTTCGATAGCTATCCAATCAAGGTCTTTGTGTCTGGGCAGGTTTTCCTCAAATCTTTTATGAAGAACATCAATGAGTGATGCTTTTTGTTCTGAAGTTAACGTAGTCTTAGTTGTATCCATAGAGCATCTCCTATTTCACTTGATCAGCGTTACTATACATACTGTACCTATATCCTAGCATTTTACTCAAGGTATATACCCCTTACCAGGAATGCATTGAGTACATAGATTCAAAACAGAATGCACGACCGGGAAAGAGTGGGTAAACGTTTCTCTCTAGAATGAATCATTCAAAAGAATTGCATCATATCCACCTGTCGATGTATTGACCACAATATAATCTAAATGTTAAGTTAGTCTAACAATAGGTGCTACACCTGTACTGGAGGTTCCAATGAAACGAAGCATATTCCATCTTGGATTTTTCCTCTCCCCTCTCATTCCTGTTATCCTATATCTGTACTCTGTAGGTGCGCTTGCCGACTCATATTCAGTGTCAATCATCTTCGGTGTCTACGCTTTCGTCCTTGTCTGCAACCAGTTCTACCTTGCCTCACAACCAGCTTGGATGGTCTCCCTGCTGGGAGCAAAATCGGTTCGCTCATTGCATGGAAGTTCTCCACTACTCATTATTCTCCTTGCTCTTATCCACGCCTTGCTCAAGCTCGCCAACGGGTTTAGCTTCTCCACTTCACAAGCGCTTATCGGCTTGGTTGCGCTTATTCTATTCTTTGTGGGAACGATCGCTGCCTTGCTCTTCTTTGCTAACACCTTGCTTACAAAGCAGAAGAAATTTGCGCAACTGAGAACAAGCACATTTGAAAAAACCGGTCTCACCCATCAGAAAGCCCGTGCAATGCACAACCT
>NZ_JAEKNT010000181.1 GCF_016406725.1 Sphaerochaeta sp. S2
CAGTGGGTGAAGTACTGGATGCATGGTGAATTCCTCTTGGATGAGACCGGGAAGATGAGCAAGAGCAAGGGAGAATTCCTTACCCTTGATTTGCTGAAGCGCAAGGGCTACGATGCAATGGATTACCGTTATTATTGTTTGGGTGGCCATTACCGCAGTCAGCTGAAGTTCAGCTTTGAAGCGCTCGATACTGCTCGTAAGGCTCGTAGGAATGTAGTGGATCGTATCCAGGTTCTGCTGAAGGACGGTGCCAAGGAAGTCTCCCTGAAGAGTGAAAAAGCTCTGCAATACAAAGAGACGTTCCTTGAGCATTTGCAGCATGATCTGGGAAGTCCCAGAGGGCTTGCTGACCTTTGGGGGGTACTGAAGGATGAGGAACTGGACGGAGATGAGAAGTACTCCCTCATCATGTTCTTTGATCAAGTGTTCGGTCTTGATCTTGCATCTGTTGAGCTGCCGAAAGAAGAATCGTTTCCTCCTGAGGCTCTCGCACTGCTCGAGAAGAGACTGCAAGCGAAGAAGGAAAAGAACTGGCCGCTTGCTGATTCTCTGCGTTCTGAGCTGGATGCAATGGGCTACCTTGTCAAAGACACCCCAACGGGAAGTTCTTTGGAAAAAAAGATGTAACTTGGTTACTGGTGAGTTGTTAACGTTATGGAAATACAAAGCAACGATGAGCGAGCCTTTCGGCAAGTGTATGAGCAGGTATTCCCGATATTGATGCGTGTGGTTTATCACGTAACCAATAATCAGGACCTTGCTGAGGAGATTTGTCAGGAAGCTTTCATCCGGTTCTTTGACAAAGGCATGGAGTTCGCTACCCTCAATGATGCCAAGTATTGGCTCATCAGGGTTTCGAAGAATCTTGCCATCAACCAAGTGAAGCGGAAAGCCCGCGAGATGAACATGGTGGATAAATTGAAAAAATATCCGGCCACGGGGGCAAACCATTCCGATGGATCTCAGGTATTGATGGAGAAGGAGACCAGGAAACTTGTACAGGAAGCAATTGATCAGCTGCCCGAAAAGTTCCGCCTAGTCATTGTGATGAAAGAGTACACCGATATGGACTACAAGCAGATCGCACAGGTGTTGCATATTTCTGAAAGTAACGTGAAGGTACGAGTCTATCGGGCAAGGAAGATGCTCGAGTCGATTCTCAGCCAGGAGTGATGTGAATGTGTGTCGATGACGAATTGTTGAATACCTATTTGGATGGCGAATTACAGGAGCCTTGGAGGACCCAGGTCCAGGAACACCTAGGCTATTGCAACGCATGTCGCCAGAGACTTGAACAGCTTCGCGCCCTTCACCAGAAAGTTGCAGATGCTGTTCTGCCTGATTCAGAAATCTCTGCCCGGCAGGATCGAGTGCTCCAATATTTTGAGAAGACACGTTTCTCTTCTTCAAACAAGAAAATGCATATTTTTCGAAAGAAAATCCAGGTCAGGCTTGTACCTGCCTTGATTACCTCTGCAGCAGCATTTGTCGTGGTATTTATCGGGGCCTTTGTGCTCTTTGGGAACAGCTCCCAGCAGGGACAGGAAATCCTTCCTGGGGTTGCATCCCAAATAGACAGTGCCCATATACAGCAAGTGACTGAAGTCCAGCAACCTTCCCTCGATATGTTCAGTTTGGAACAGATTGTCCAGCATCTTGATGCAATGGGGTATGCAGTGAAGCTGGAAGTGAAGGCGGTCACTCCACTCGAATAGCATTCCGTTTTTCTTCTCATGCCGAAGGCTCTGCATTCACTTGTAGAGCCTTCCCTATTTTGGTACTATGGGGAGACTCTTTTCACCTGTAGGAGGCATAATGTGAAGGCTGTTGAGTTACCGAAGGCCTATGACCCGAAACAATTCGAGGATCGAATTTACCAGCAATGGCTGGAAGAAGGGAAGTTCAAACCCGCTGAGGGCAAGGAACCTCCATTTACTATCGTCATGCCTCCTCCCAATGTTACAGGGATACTGCATATGGGCCATGCCCTGAACAACTCCTTGCAGGATATCCTGACCCGTTACTACCGGATGAGTGGGAGGACAACCCTTTGGCTTCCCGGTACTGACCATGCAGGTATCGCCACACAGCATGTGGTTGAACGTCAGCTTGCAAAAGAAGGGTTGCGCCGTCAGGACCTGGGACGTGACAAGTTCCTGGAGAGGACATGGCAGGTAAAGGATAAGCATCATGACATCATCACTGACCAGTTGAAGAAGATTGGTTGCAGCTGTGATTGGGAGCATGAACGATTCACCATGGATGAAGGTCTTAGCCAGGCTGTTCGGGAGAGTTTTGTCACCCTCTATGAACGTGGTTTGATCTACAAAGGCGAGTACCTGGTAAACTACTGCCCCAAGTGTGGTACAGCCCTCGCCGATGATGAGGTTGAGTACCAGGAACTTGGTGGATTCCTTTATGACGTTCGCTATCCCTATAGTGATGGAAGTGGTTATATTACCGTTGCTACCACAAGGCCGGAGACAATGTTCGGCGATGTGGCTGTTGCAGTACATCCTGATGATGAACGCTATACCCATCTTGTCGGCAAGTTGATCGATCTTCCCCTTACTGATAAGAAGATCCCCATCATTGCAGATAGCTTTGTGGAGATGGGGTTCGGAACCGGAATGGTAAAGATTACCCCTGCGCATGACCCCAATGACTGGCAGTGTGGTATGCGCCATGGTCTTGAAAAGGTCAATGTACTGAATCCTGATGGCACGCTCAACGAGAACTGCCCTGAAAAGTATCGTGGCATGAGTGCAGTCGATGCACGCTCCTTGGTGGTCGCAGACCTGAAGGAACAGGGATTCCTGGTCAAGGAAGTTGTCCACAACCATGATGTCGGCCACTGCTACCGTTGTCATACAGTCATTGAACCGTATCTTTCCAATCAGTGGTTCGTGAAGATGGAAGGGATGGCCAAGAAGGCATTGCAGGCTTGGAAGGATGAGAAGGTGGTCTTCTATCCCAAGCGCTGGGAGAATACCTATACCCACTGGTTGGAGAACATCCATGACTGGTGTATCAGTCGACAGCTCTGGTGGGGACACCGCATTCCCGTCTGGGAGTGTCAGGATTGTCATGAGATCATTGTAAGCCGTGATGACCCCACTTCCTGTCCCAAGTGTGGTTCCAAGAACCTCATCCAGGAGAGTGATGTACTCGATACTTGGTTCAGCTCCTGGCTATGGCCTTTCAGTACGCTTGGCTGGCCTGAGAAGAGTGCCGACTTGAAGCAGTTCTTCCCCACAAGTACCTTGGTTACCGGATATGACATTATCTTTTTCTGGGTAAGCCGGATGATCATGGCCTCCCTGGAATTTCTTGGTGAGGTTCCGTTCAAGGACATCTACATCACCGGATTGGTACGTGACAAGCAGGGGAGGAAGATGAGCAAGAGCCTCGGCAATGGCATTGACCCCTTGGATGTTGTTTCCCAGTATGGTGCTGATGCCATGAAATTCACGCTTGCCTACATGGCAACCCAGGGGCAGGACATACTCATCGATATGGAAACCTTCAAGCTTGGGAGCCGTTTTGCCAACAAGGTCTGGAATGCAGCCCGTTTCCTCCTGATGAATCTTGAAGGGGTGGAACTGGGTGATATTGCCAAGGTTGAACTCAATACACTGGATAAGTGGATCTATAACCAACTCAACGAGGCAGCAATGAAGATCAAGGTGGCCATGGAGAACTATAAGTTCAATGATGGAGCACAGGCTGTCTATGATTTCTTCTGGAATGACTTCTGTGACTGGTATGTAGAGAGTGCCAAGCGTGGTCTCTATAGTGAAAAGCCTGAGGAGAAACAGAGACAGGTAACTATCTTGCTCGACTTGCTTGCTGAGTCCATGCGTTTGATGCATCCCTTCTCTTCGTTCATCAGTGAAGAGATCTACCAGAAGCTTCCCAATGTTGATGACCAATTGATCGAAAGCAGGTATCCCATTTTCCAGAAAGAACGGGAACATGCAGATGAGGCTACCCTTGTACAGAGGATGCAGGAGGCTGTTACCGCTCTCAGGGCGATGCGCTCTGAGCTAGGCATCCCTGTGGAGCGGAAGATCAGGGTAGTGGTGAAGTGTGACAAGGATTTCTTTGCCTCTGAGTTCTTCGCTGAGCAGAAAGCATTGATGGCTACCTTTGCTGGGGCATCCTCAATCGAAGTGGACAGCAGTGATACTATCGATGTCGCAGGAGCGTTCCCTGTAGCAGGTACTGGCTATGAGATGTATGTATTTGTCAGGGAAGCAATCGATGTGGAAAAGGAGATTGCCCGTCTGGAAAGCGATCTGGACAAGCATGACAAGAATCTCTCCAAGGTGATGGCAAAACTCTCCAACGAGAAGTTCCTCCAGAACGCCAAGGAGGAAGCTATCGAGAAAGAGAAGGGCAAGAAAGCTGAGTTTGAGGAGAAGATTGAGAAAGGGAAGAAGCACTTGGCCCTTCTCAAGAGTTTCCTGTAACGGAACATCCAAATAATGTATCAATATTCCCCCTGGAAGCATTTTTCAGGGGGCTTTTTCTATGCATTGGTCGAAACAAAGAAATAGGCGCCCTGTTCGGGCGCCTGATAAAACGAGTAAGGACTTCTTATTATTCGCCTTTCTCTGCCTGAATT
The DNA here is from genome assembly GCF_016406725.1 of Sphaerochaeta sp. S2. Taxonomy (GTDB): domain Bacteria; phylum Spirochaetota; class Spirochaetia; order Sphaerochaetales; family Sphaerochaetaceae; genus Sphaerochaeta. The sequence continues at coordinate 4,628 of NZ_JAEKNT010000181.1, forward strand.
TCTTTTCTGCGCTCTTTGGCAAGCTTTGCAATTTCAGCCAGAGCCTTGCGAGCTCTTGCAGCCGATACCTTGACTCCCTTCTCGGTGAACTTCTGGTTTTCTGCCAGATAGGTCTCATACTGCGCAACAATCTGCTCGTGAATAGTCATGTATTCCTCCATGTGTCTAGGTTAATTCATTCTACCATGATTTCACCCTTTCGCAAGTAAAAAACCGGTATTTAGTGCTCTAAAACGCTATTTTTACGATATTTTTCGGCCTTTCCAATCAAATCCCCTCCCTGTGAGTACCAAAAAGAGTCCATGGAGGTACATCAGCACTACAGAGAATACGGTGATATGGGCCAAGAATGCTGAAGAAAATGAGAATTTGAAGAACCGAGCGTTGATTACCCAGGCTGCTAGAAAGAGGAGCGTGCCTGCAAGGCTGGGCACGATGGTCATCAAGGATTCACCCGTGACTGCTAGATAAAGAGGAATGAGAGGAGAGAAAGATAACAGAAGCAGCACAAGCACAATCGCAAGGATGAGGATGGTACTGAGCCACCCTCGCTTTACCACTCCATTGATGGAACGCTCTAGTCCATGGAAGGCTTCCTTGATTGAGGGGAACATCTCACAGCTAAGTGCTTCACTCATCGGAGCGAATAGTTGCTTCTCTCGTAATTTGACACAGCTCCGTGCAAGGAGCACGTCATCACATATTTCACTCTTGATATGAGAAAACCCTTCCATATGGACGAGTGCGCTACGCCTAAGAAACATATACTGCCCGATTGCCATGGCAAACATGGGAATCTGGAGTCGTTCCTGGAGCCTGAATGGTACATACAGGGTAGGGTTGAACAGCATCGCACTCACCAACAATTCAATACCTAGGTTTCTGGTAACCTGCTTGGGGTAGCCACTGAGCATGGAAGCGTTATGTCCCTTGAGCAGGGAAAGTCCATAGGAGACGGAGTCTGGATTGTGTACCGTATCAGCATCTGTAAAGAGCAGGTAGTCACCTCTGCTCTCCTCGTAGAGTTGCTGCATCGCAAAGATCTTACCTCTCCAACCTCGCTTTAGGGGTTTTCCTGGTATAAGACGGACACGTTCATCCTCCAGGCAAAGTGTTCGTACCACGTTTGCAGTATCATCATCAGAGCCGTCATCAAGAATGAGAATCTCAAGATTCGTGTGGTTCTGCGCAAGCAGTGAACGTACGCAGGGTCCAATGGTATGCTCCTCATTCCTCGCAGGGATCAAGACACTGACCAACTCCTCTGAGCTTTCCATCAGAATTGTATTCTGTAGACCGGAAAGATAGCGGATATTGGAGAGGGTTAGGATGAAAGCGTACAAACCCAAGATGCCGACAATAAGAGAGAGGATCATACTCATAGACTCTCCTCTGTTTCCCTGATGTAATCATCAAGGGTAGGGTCGAATGCATAGATTGCCTTCGCAGCTGAAAAATATCCCAGTGCCTTGTCCCACTCTTCCCTGTCCATGCAGATACGTCCTATACCTACATATATGCTCGAAAGGTCCCATTTGTTGAGCTGGGAAGGTCCTGCTTCAAGCAATGTAAGAAAAAGTGAGAGCGCCTCATCTTTATCACCTCCTGCAAAGGAGGGTGCGTAGAGAAGGCTGTTGGCTTTCATCAGTATGGCATATATCTGGTTGGGGTACTGAGCGTAGGCTTTCTTGATCTTGGAGTTGCTGCTGATCCCTTTAGCAAGTCTTGATGGGTTGATAAGGTAATAGATGGAATCAATCTCGGCTTCGCCCATCAAGTGAAAAAATGAACCATTTGGAAGATGTTTCAAGGAGGACTCAGCTTCCTTGAGCAGTTCCTTCGCTCTCTCTATATCCCGCTTCTCCATTTCCGTGTAGAGCCTGGCCAGCATTGTCGAGCTGCGTATGGCGAGCACAGCCTGCTCTTCTTCCTGAAGTACAGGATTTAGGAGAAGCTGTTGTCGTACCACTTCTCCCTGCATGGCATCTCCATCTCCTCTCACAATATCCATAAATTGCACAAAACGTGCATGTTCACCAAGAAAGCCGTAGTCATCATCGAGGGGTACTGCAGCTGCTAGTGTGTGAGAGAGAAATAACACGATACTTACAGTGATATATAGTCTCCGCATGTCTTTATTTAAGCATAGATTCCCTGCGGATGATATAACCTTTCTCAATCGGCTTGGTTGTTTTAATGTACTGGATCTTGCCATGGTCAGCTTGTTCTACCGGTATATGGTCAGCATCAAGCAGGGTGAATCCTTCATCCTCAATCTTTGGTACATCCTTGGCGATATACTCTATCTTCATGGTGTCCTTGATCTGGTTCTTCAGGTCCAATGTGTAGATACCTTCAGCTACCTTCTCTCCGACAAACCCACAGAAGAGATAGTTTCTCTCATATCCTTTCTCTGTACTCTTGTCGATTGACTCTCCCATGACAGGATCTACCGGTCCATGACCAAAGAAAAATCCTGTGGAGTATTCACGGTGGCTGATATTGAACAGATCCTCACGGTAGGCCTTCCAGCTCTCATCGCCGGTTTTCAGGCTATCGAGTGCTTTTCTATATGCCCTGGTTACCACAGCCACGTAGTAGCTGCTCTTCATCCTGCCTTCGATCTTCAAGGAATCCACACCGGCGTCAACGAGTTCTCCCAAGTGGTCTATCATGCATAGGTCCTTGCTGGAGAGTATGGTGGTATACCCATCCTGTTCAGAGATAGGGTAGTAGACACCACTTCGTTGCTCTTCTTCCAAGGCCAATGCTCCACTTTTCAGGACCTCCTCGATCGCATCTGTGGTTGCCAGACGATAGTTCCACCTGCAGGTATGACTGCAATCCCCCTGGTTGGCGCTTCTGCCTGCAAGATGGCTGGAGAGCAGGCATCGGCCGGAGTAGGCCATGCACATAGCCCCATGAACGAACACTTCCAGTTGTAGGTCAGGATTTGCATCCTTGATCCGTTTGATGTCATCAAGAGGTGTTTCCCTGCCCAATATTACACGGGAGAATCCCATTTTTCGGTACATGGAGGCACTACTGGAATTGGTGCAGCTGGCCTGGGTTGAGAGGTGAAGTTCAACATCATCACCCAGTGCATCCTGCAGGATGGGAACAAGTCCCAAGTCGCTGATAATGAAGGCGTCGAAGGGCCAGGACTTGATGATTCCCATCTGATCCTGCAATGAGGAGAGCTTTTTTTCATCGAAAATCATGTTCAGCGTGCCATACAAGCGTTTCCCGCTTGATTGTTTCAGACGGGAAACCTCCTGTAAGTCTTTTTCGCGGAAGTTCTTGGCATTGGCACGCAAGGAGAAGTCACTCAGTCCCATGTATGCTGCATCCGCACCATATTCAAATGCAAGACGCAGCTTTTCTAGGTTACCTGCGGGACTCAGTAACTCAACGCTCACGCAATGCCTCCCTCACGGCAAGGGCTACTGCCTTGCTGATCGTCTCTGCATCGCTGGTGCTTGAGGGCATAAGTATTGGCTGCATGGCTTCTCGCTTTTCATCTTCAGGGAAAGCGAGTGCCAGCACTTCCTCAATGCTTCCCACAAGATGGAAGTTGATACCTTGGGTTACCTGTTCATCCAGTTTGTCCAGATCACGCTTGTTGAACTGTGGGATGATGATGTCCTTGATCTTGTTCCGTCTTGCAGCGAGGACCTTCTCCTTCAATCCACCGATTGGCATAACTCTTCCCTTCAGGCTCAGTTCACCGGTCATGGCCAGATCAGGTGCAATGACTTGGTTTGTCACCAAGGAGTAAAGGGCAACGGTCATGGTAATACCAGCCGATGGCCCATCCTTTGGGGTGGCCCCTTCCGGCACATGTAGATGGATTGAGTTGTGCTCAAACCAGCTTGGATCGATCTTTCGCTCCAAGGCATGGGCTTTCACCCAAGTATAGGCAAGGCTGACCGATTCCTGCATGACTTCCCCAAGCTGGCCGGTGAGTTTGATCTCTCCCTTGCCGGGGGTATTCTGTGCTTCGATGATCAGGGTATCTCCACCCATACTTGTCCAAGCAAGCCCAATCGCCATTCCTGGTCGGTCTGCCTTGAGTATTTCATCCTCAACAAAGATAGGCTGGCCGAGCAGTTCATACAACAATTTCTCGTTTATGGTCACAGGGAGCTTTTCTTCAGGATTCTCCGTGAGCATGAGCGCAACCTTTCGGTTGATCTTATGCAGGGACTTCTCGAAGTTTCTTACCCCAGCCTCACGTGCATACTCATCAGCTATCTTTCTGAGAATCTTGGCTGGATAGCGAATCTCACTCTTGCTCAGACCGTGTTTCTCCAAGGATTTTGGTACCAGGTACTTCTTTCCTATGGCCAGTTTCTCATCACTGGTATATCCAGCAAGCTGGATGATTTCCATACGGTCAAGCAGGGGACGAGGTATTGTCTCCAAGGTATTGGCTGTAACAATGAATAGTACTTCACTGACATCGAAGGGAATATCCAGGTAGGTATCCCTGAATGTATTATTCTGCTCCGGGTCAAGCACCTCAAGCAGCGCACTTGCAGGATCACCCTGGTAGGAGACACCCATCTTGTCGATCTCATCAATCAAGAAAACGGGGTTCTTGCTCTTGGTGATTCTCAGGCCTTGGATAATCTTACCGGGCATGGCACCGATATACGTTCTTCGGTGTCCCTTGATCTCACTCTCGTCATTCATACCACCAACTGAGAAACGGAAGTACTCCTTTTTCAGTGATCTGGCGATGGAAACGCCCACACCTGTCTCTTATATACATTTGACTCCGCAGGCGAAATAGA
>NZ_JAEKNT010000182.1 GCF_016406725.1 Sphaerochaeta sp. S2
GATCATGCATTGTTAGGCTGATGGTCTGGACTCGTCATGAAGGGTAAAAACCAAAAGCTCTGGAAAGAGTAGTAAATATTGACTCCTTCTTGATTATTATCTTTACACACAAACAGCATAATGTCAATCATTAGACATCAATAACTATCATTTATTATTTTTTATTATCTAATTTTATTAATATATATTATTAACTGTCAATTATTGCATAATTGAAAAATGCATTATATTGGGCATTCCCAAACATACAGGCACTACTCAATAGACAGTAATTGTTTATAATTATGAATAAATAACGTTTCTTGTTTAAAAACAGTTGATTATTTGGTTTTATTGGCTGATAATATCAACCATGTTACCAATTAAAGATGAAGTCTTAACGTTGCAGGAATGTTCTGCTTATTTGAAAATTGCTGAGTCTACCATTTATGTGCTTGCACGAAAGGGAAAGATACCTTGTCAGAAAGTTGGAAGAAATTGGAGATTCAGCAAGGATGCTCTTGATCGTTGGTTACGCGGTGAAGATTTCAATAAAATAAATAACGCTAATTCCTCTACACTGTAGTACTATCACTTACTATTCAGCTATCTGAAGGTTTAAAGAAGAGAGGCTCAGTTCATTGTGCCTCTGTTCTTTGTGTATAGTATCATTGCGCTCTATAGGAAAAGAAATTTCTAATGCGAAGAACATTAGCATGGCATTGCCGGTGGGATTTGGACACAAGAAAGGCAACCCGCTGTACGACCATTGTCGCCTAACAAGTTAGTAGTCTGGTAGAATAAGGAATCACCGTCCTGATGTGTATATTATGTATAATAAATTTCTCAAATATTACTATCTTTTTGTGAAATTATATACTATTATTATCACATGCAATCTGTTTCTAATAAAATACTTGCAAGAATATATAGTCGTGGAAGGGGCTGGGCTTTCTCTAAAGTCGATTTTATTCCCCCATTCTCTGATATTGCAGTTCGCAAAGCTCTTTCCGAACTTGCAAAGAAAGGAACCATACGCCGAGTCTCACAAGGGATTTATCATTATCCCCGCTACAGCGAATTTCTCCAAGAGTATCTTAGTCCCGATATGGAGCAAGTTGCTTACGCATATGCTCGGAAATTTAATTGGCGTATTCATCCTTCAGGAAATACGGCACTGAATTATCTGGGGCTTTCCACTCAGGTACCCTCTCGTCATCTTTACATTTCAGACGGACCAAATCGCGTGTATGTAATCGAGAATCAATCTTTGGAATTTAAGCACATGGCCATAAAAGAGACTGGTTTAAAGTTTCGTGAGAGTAGATTACTCGTGCAAGCGCTCAGAGCCTTGGGGAAAGAACATATAACTCCAGAAATCATACATACGTTATCTGAGACAATGAAAAAAGTGTCCGCTGACAAAATAGTCCAAGATACGCAACAGGTAAGTGTTTGGATATATGAGGTAATTGAACAAATTCTTAAAGGATAAATAATGGATAATGTTGCTTTTTTTGCAGATAAAGAAAGAGGCCAGATCTTTGCAGAGGCAGCAGCCAGAATGGGAACCACGGCTGCTATCGTTGAGAAGGATTTCTGGGTTTGTTGGGTTCTACAAAAGATATACACTACTGAGAATCTTAAAAACACATTACTATTCAAAGGGGGAACAAGCCTTTCAAAAGTATATAACGTAATCCAGAGATTCTCTGAAGATATAGACTTGATTCTCGACTGGAATCTAGTATCTAGTGAAAACCCAATCCTAGATCGATCAAAAAATAGACAAGACAAGTTCAATAAACAGATCAACAAGAGCGCACAAGAATTTATCGCCTCTAATCTCTTACCCAAATTAGAGGACTTATATTCTCCCATTTGTCAACTAGAAATCGATATGAATGATCCTCATTGCGTGAATGTAAAGTATCCCAATGCATTCGATAATGCCTATATCCGCCCAATGGTCCGCTTGGAAATTGGACCCCTCTCTTCATGGCAACCCAGTCAAGAATTTTCGATAACTCCCTATGCTGCACAGTATCTTCCACATATCTTCAATACGGAAAAAATTCAAGTGAGAGCAATAGAAGGAAAACGAACCTTTTGGGAGAAGGCTACAATCCTACATCAAGAGGCCCATCGCCCAGAAGACAAACTACAACCTACCCGCTATTCCCGACATTACTATGATTTGGCGATGCTGGCTCATTCTGAAATCAAGACCTCTGCCTTATCTCTT
>NZ_JAEKNT010000183.1 GCF_016406725.1 Sphaerochaeta sp. S2
ATGTTCAACAGCATAAGATCACGCTTGATTTCTCTCATATTGATGTACCTGCTTCTGGTAATCATTCTTGTTACGCTACTTATCTCGGCAACGTATATGAGAGACAGAAGGGCACAGTCAGAATTATATGTGCAACAGCGAATCAACAATGCAATAGAGTTGTTGGATACTGTTATTTACCGTATGGATACTCTTGCTACCCAGTTGCTGGCGAGCAATACCCTGCAAGAGATGTTCTTCAATGCAAATAGGCAGTCTTACACAGATCGTAATTACTTTGAACATAACCTTGAACAGAAGAAAATCGCCCAGGATATTCTTTGGGCTTTCAACTCACCCAATACGCAAGCTCAGAATGTGAGTATCTTCAGTGATTCCACCTATTTGGGACTACGGTATACACCCACTGTTTCGCGGACCAAGGAGGTATCTTCGTGGGATATGTACAGGGTGGATGAAGATCAGAATTTTACTATTTTGCCACCTCATCAGGATTATTGGGGAGGAATACAGGAGCAGAAAGTCTTTTCCTTGGTTCGTCCTTTCATTGGTACCAATTTTGGATTCATCAAGTTAGGGACGATAGAGGTGATGGAATCTGCTTCCTATTTGGAAGAAATCTTTGCAATTACAGAATCTGAAACAGGTCTCTCCTTTCTGGTAATCGATGGAGAGGGTAATACGATTCATGCGACGAGCGAACGAAGTCGCGAAGATATCGTACGATTACAAGAAGTGCAGCGCATAGATGCTGAGCAGGATATTGTTCCAATTGAATTGAGTGATGGTTCATATATGCTGGCCAGTGGAAATTTGTCGTCTGTTGGGTGGGATGTGTTTCTCATCCAGCCTGAGTCGCTTTATAACGCTCCACTGCGTACCTTGATCTTCCAATTACTTGCTCTGTTCCTAGCACTCACTGCTTGTATATTTATCATCATGATCATCATCGTCAACAGGGTAACCCTGCCACTGGAACAGCTGATAGAAGATATTGACAGTTTCTCTCTCTATGAAGAACCAACCATCCATGAATGCAGTTTGCAGGAAGTGAGTGAGATACAGCAAACCTTTCTTCGTCTTGTTTCAAGGCTTAGGGAGTCAGCAGATAAACTTCTCATTGCAAATGAGACAGAACTGAATCTTCGGATTATGACACTCCAGGCAAAAATTAACCCCCATTTCTTGTTCAACTCCTTAACCGCAATCAGTGCAGTTGCTTCAGAAGAAGGAGCAGAGAAGGTCCCTGTCATGTGTCGGCAACTGAGTGAACTATTTCGTTATACCAGTAGTGGGAATGAAGGGGAGACCACCCTTGCAAATGAAATTGACAATGTACGGACATATATGGAGTTTATGACGTGGCGATTTGAAGATTTTTTCTCGTATTCAATAGATGTACAAGGAGATACAAACCAAATATATGTACCAAAACTCATACTGCAACCATTGGTGGAAAATGCTTTCACTCATGGTTTCAAGAATGCGTATCCCCCCTATCGCATCCAGATTGCGTGCAACGTAGCCTCTGATGGGTGGAATATCAGGCTTGAAGATAATGGGCCAGGGTTCTCTCCAACAGTGCTCAGTGAATTGAACCTGCTCTTTCGGAACATCGATCAAATCATTGGGAATAAATTGGACTACAAGGAGTTGAAAGCGCATGATATGGCGCTGGTAAATATCTATATACGATTACGGTTGCAGTATAAGGAACGATTTTCTTTGCGTATTACAGATGCAAAGCCCTCCAAAGGGAGTGTCGTGATGCTGTGGGTGGAAGGGAATGAGGCAGGTTGTCAATGATACGTGTAGTTATTATTGATGATGAACCAATCATCATCAGGAGTATTCAGCGATTATTTTCTGAGAGTGATTCCGATTTTGCCGTAGTGGGTAGCGCAACCAATGGTGAAGAAGGATATCAACTTATCAAACGTTTGCAACCTGATATGGCTTGTATCGATATCAGTATGCCTATTCTTGATGGTATCCAGATGGCCGAGAGATTAAGGGAGGAGCAGGACACTACTCCATTGGTAATCATTAGTGGGTATAGTGAGTTCGAAAAAGCAAAAAAAGCCGTACAGCTGCAAGTGCTTGATTACTTGGTAAAACCTCTTGATAAGTCCTCCTTCAATGTCTTCCTCAATAACATCAAGCCTAAACTGCTTGTTGCTCAACATACGAGGAAACAGCAGTGCTTTGAGGAGATGCTTTCTGTTTCTGAAAAAACGCTCTCTCCAACAAATACCCCTCTACTTGTTGCAAGCATCTGTTTTGGTTCATATCATTTCTCTCGATCGAATCTTTTTGAATGTTCCTTGGACTTTCCCAACCAGTTGGAACTGGAAGAGATTCTCAGGCCATTACTTTCATCCCAGGAGTTTTTTGTAGTACCTGGACGGTACCACAATGAATATCTGCTGGTAATTGAAGATGCTAAAGAGTCCCCAAGCACGGTATTCCCTGCCCTCTACCGGAGGTTGTTGGAAAGGGCAGGAGCAGTTCCCACTACGCTTGTGTATTACCCAGAGTTGTTGGATTCAGCACAACTTCGTATGTATGAACAACGGCTTTCCCAGGCATTATATGGACTCAGCATTTTTGGACGCTCAAGCCTGTTTTCTCACGATGCAACACCAGAGAACATAGATATTCAGTCTGAATTTCATGAAGAATTTTCACTCTTGCAGCATACAAAACAAAGGCTGGGAGAATCAAAGCAACTGATCGAATCAATCTTGAAACGGTGCGAAGAGCGTTCTTTGTCCCAGCGTTATTTATTGAGTTTGATTAGAATGGTTTTCACCACATTGTCCTATCCTGAACACTCAATTGACCTGACAATGATGCTGGATATAGCATTTGGGAACTCAGTGAGTTATGAAACCCTTCAAAAGCAACTGTTTGAATTACTCGAACAAGGCTATACACAGCGAGGGGAATTGGAAGGGTATGACAACCAAGGGCTTATGATTCAAATGAAAACATATCTTGAGTGCCACTATAGTGAGCGGATACGAATCCAGGATCTGGCAGAATCGTTCGGGTTCAACTATTCATATCTCTGTATTCTTTTTAAGAAATATATCGGGGAGTCTCCAAATGAGTACCTCATCAGATGCAGGATACATGAGGCGAAGGCTCTATTGCTACGTTTGGAAACCATGAATATAAAGGCTATTGCGGCTTCTGTGGGGTATGAAGACTCTTACTATTTTAGCCGGATTTTTAGGAAACATACCGGCATGACCCCGTCAGAATTCCGCAAGCACCATATGCTAGAAACAACGTAAGAATAATTATTAGGAGTAACATTTTAGTATGGACACACATGTATTTAAGCCAGGCAAACCTTGGAAAGATACCGAGGGAAATCTCATTCAAGCACACGGAGGCTCTGTGTTGCATCACGAAGGGGTGTATTATTGGTATGGAGAAGATAAATCCAATTATGTTCCAAGAGGAAAGAACTGGCATAACGGGGTGAGATGTTACCAATCAGAGAATCTCTATGATTGGACAGATATGGGAACCATCCTAGTAGTATCGGATGATCCTGATCACCCGATGCATCCTTCCCGGATCATGGATAGACCCCATATTGTATATAACAAACGGACTGATACATTTGTGATGTGGATCAAGTTTGCCGGGACACAAGAAGATCCTACTGATTGGATGACCCAATACATGGGTATTGCTACCTCAAGCAGTATGGATAAGCCATTCACACTAATAAAAACGATACGCCCACTGGGTATGGAAACTGGGGATTTTGATCTCTGGGTTGATGAGCGGGACGGGAAAGGCTACTTCATAGCTGACAGGGTGCATACTGAACTGGTCATAGCAGATTTGACCGATGATTATCTGGATGTGAGCGGATACTACTCAAGTCATTGTCCCCGGACTGAACCCCCTCTTGCTCGAGAAGCTCCCTGTTTCTTTAAAAGGGGAGATAGGTATCATATGATCAGTAGTGGGACTACTGGATATAACCCAAACCCAACAGAAGCCATGGTTGCACTGCTTCCCCATGGACCTTATACACAGCAGGGATCTTTCTGTATCGATGATGAGAAGCTTACTAGTTTTGATTGTCAATTCAGTTCAGTATTCAAGCATCCTACTCGCTACGGTTTGTATATAGCCATCGGTGATCGTTGGATGGCAAAAACCACAAATATTGATGGGCAGCAAGAGGCTGAGACCAGAGAAGCGACCTATATTTGGCTTCCAATCCGGTTCCTTGATGATAGACCGTTCGTGGAATGGAGAGAGACATGGAGTCTCGATGAATATCCTGTGGATGATGGTCCACTTCCTTGGTGGAAACGATAGACAATTGAAATGAACATGAAGTTATTGGGCTCCGGTCACAGAAGGGACCGGAGCCGGTGGTTGTCTGACTCTCATTGGATTGTCGAGAAGCGCTACTTCAACCTCTCATGGCTACTTCTCATTGCCTCTTCAATGTTCGAGAAGATGGAGGATTCCTCTATAAGATGATGTTTCAGGAATTTCTCCTTCAGGTTGTCGTTCAGACCACTGAAGAGTACCTGTATTTCCTTTTTCTTCATATCGGAAAGAAGTACCCTCAGCTTCGCTATTCCATCCGAGTCTACGATGGGCACATAGCGGAAACGAAGGATAAGAATCTTGTAGCCTTTATCGAGTTTCTCTTCAATGTTCAAGAGATGGAATACCGACCCAAAGAACATAGGGCCGTTGATCTCCACAATCCGTATCCTCTTGTCATACTCCCCAAGCTCTTGGGAGAAGATCAACTGGTCATCGACCTTGGAGTACATCAAGGGGCTCAGTTCCACTCCGTCAGCCATTCTCTTCATGAAGAGGATCACAGCCAGCATAAATCCTACCGGAATAGCGATGGTAAGGTCGGTCAACAGGGTGAGTATAAAGGTAGTGAGTAGGACAGCAGACTCATACCGGTTCACCTTCAGACTACTGAGGAATACATGGATCTCACTCATCCTCCAGGCAACAATGATAAGGATGCCTGCCAAGGCAGCCATCGGGACAAACTTGACGACAGGCATTGCTACCAGGTAGATGAACAGGAGGGTGAGGGCATGCACAACACCGGCAATTGGGGTACGACCACCGTTGTTCACATTTGCTGCAGTTCTTGCAATTGCACCAGTTACAGGAATTCCTCCAACCAGGGAGACTGCGGTATTTGCTAATCCCATGGCGATGAGTTCCATGTTCGACCTATGGTGTCCACCGATCATGCTGTCAGCAACGACGGCTGAGAGCAGGGATTCCAGTGCACCGAGGAGGGCGATGGAGAAGGCAGCAGGCAGCAGGGTCGTGATTACTTCTTGGTTGATCGTGAAGAACGTGAGCTCGGGAACCTGGAAGGTTATCACACCAAAACGGTCTCCGATGGTCTCCACAGGAACCCCGAGTATTGAGGTCAGCAGGGTAACCAGTACCAGGGAAGCAAAGACAGCAGGAATCTTCTTGGTAAGTTTTGGTAGGAGAAGAATGATGGCTATGGTTGCAAGCCCCACTGTCAGTGACCAAGGGTCAGTGAGATGAATATTGCTTGCATAGTAGACGAGTTTCTCCAGAAATTCGCTAGGAATATCTTTCTCTGGCAACCCAAGGAAATCATTGATCTGGGTCATGAAGATCAAGACTGCGATACCACCGGTGAAGCCGGTGATAAGGGTCTGGGGAATATACTTGAGCAGGGAGCCCATCTTGAAGAGACCCATGAGGATCAGGATGATTCCTGCAAGGAAGGTCGCAATAAGGAGTCCCTCCATACCATGGGTGGTAAGGATGGAGACAATGATGACGATGAAGGCACCGGTTGGGCCTCCGATCTGGACTCTGCTCCCTCCAAAGAGGGAGACGATGAGTCCTCCCACGATTGCAGTCAACAGTCCGGTCTCAGGTGATACTCCAGAGGCAATGGCAAACGCGATTGCAAGGGGAAGGGCTATTACCCCAACGATGATTCCACTAATGATGTCTTTCTTGATCTGTTCTTTCCCAATCCCCTCTTTTATAAGGGTAAAGAGCTTTGGTTCCCATTCCTTGTTACGCACTTCTTCTCTCCTGTGTGAGGTATACTCCAGTTTTAATAATATGCCAATTGGGTAGTGGATGAATTTGTAAGGGATATTTCTAGGAAGTATGTAATTTGAGCATTCTTGTCTGAAAATGCTATTGTTCCTAAGGCAGGAACAAAATTGCCAAATTGTTCCTGAGCTAGGAACATCTGTTTCTATTACAGAAAAAAAATTGCTACCAGTAATGTATAGGAAATATTGTCTTAAACTGAAACGCTACAGAGAAATCTCATTGCTCGGAATTTTTGTTGCTGTTATCTCCTTTAAGAGGAAATATCCTCGTGGGGAGCAGATGGTATTCAAAATGTTTTTGAGGGTCACTCTTGAGGCTTTTCCTGCACTTTTTACCGTGATATTGTTGCTTGGAGGTATTTACCTTGGTGTTGTGACTCCAACAGAAGCTGGTGCTCTTTCTTCTGCATATGCAATACTCATCTCAATACTCATCTATCACAACCTAGGGCCGAAGAAGATGTGGAAGATCATAAAGAAAAGTGCGGCTAACACTGCTACCTTGGCATTGCTGGCAGGTTCTTCGATGTTGTTCTCCTACATTATATCTCTGGAACAAGTCCCAAGGGTTATTGCAGCTTTTGTTATGGGACTTACAGAGAATAAATATATCTTCCTGTTTATTGTCAATATTGTGTTCCTGCTGCTTGGTTGTGTGCTTGATGTCAGCACCATCCAGTTGGTTTTTGTCCCAATGGTACTCCCTTTGGTAAATGCCTTTGGCATTGATTTGGTTCATTTTGGCGTTGTCATCTGTTTGAATATGATGATTGGACACTCTACACCACCCTTTGGAATGCTGTTGTTTATAGTCTCAGGCTTAGGAAAAGCAAAGATAAGTGGGGTAATACGAGAAATAATCCCAATGATAGCTGTCATGATAGCACTCTTGTTTGCTATTACCTATATTCCAAATATTGTGATGTGGATTCCCAATAATCTCATGTAAAAAGTGCACTAGCCACATGGAGTGAGAGAAGTACTCAATAATCAAGATTCTCTGAGAACCCAACACGTTTTCCCGTCAAAGGAGGCTTGTTGGGTTCCTTTCATTAACCACGAAGGGAAAAAGCATAATCACATAACCGAGAGAGGTTTCTGGGGTGTACTGTAGTATTATTCTTGGTACAGTATCACTACAACGGAAGGTGTTATGAAGAAATGTAAAGAGATACTGAAAGATAATGAGGTATTGGCGTTTCTGGTTGGGACCTACGTGATTTCTTGGCTGATCTGGATGCCTTTTGTGATCTTCACTCAGGGTTGGCTCAAAGGACTCGGAAGTTTCGGCCCAACTATCTCTGCTCTCCTGATCACCGGTATCTCCAAAGGAAGAAGTGGCCTAAAAGAATTGTTAACCAAGGTTCTCATCTGGAAGGTGCACATCTTCTGGTATGTTTTCAGCTTTTTCAGTACGTTGGGCGCCATATTGTTATCCTTGGGCATCTACCGACTGACAGGGGGAGAAGTGGTGAACACCAACGACCCTGGACAGTGGTACCTCATTCCCGTGATTTTTCTATATGTCCTGTTCTTCAGTGTGACTGGGGAAGAATTCGGGTGGAGGGGATTCCTTCTTCCCCGGTTGCAAAAACAGTACAGTGCACTCTCTTCCAGCCTGATCATTGGGTTGTTCTGGGGATTTTGGCATCTCCCTCTTTTCCTCATACAAGGCGATTTTCATGCACATATTCCCTTTCTGCTTTTCATCCTTCAGGATGTGGCGCTCGCGGTCATCCTTACTTGGATCTATAACAATACCCGTGGCAGTTTACTCTTGGTGCACCTATTCCATGCTGCGAGCAATGCCACAGTTGGTCTTTTGCCCATACTGCCTATGAAGGCTGGAGACAGTCTTATGCCACTGTATATAACCGTTGTGGTCTTGGTATTGGTAGCTCTAGCCATAGTCATCATATATGGGCCTAAAACCCTCACGAGGACAAGAGCAAAAATCACGTCTAGTTAAACTATTAAGGCAATCACAGTATCAACATGACTTTTTCATGACTAAGACATGACTTTCTCCACTTATATCAAGTTGGAGGTGCAGGATATCCTGCTCTTGCCCGGAATACTTGTTAGTGGCTGACTTTACCTTGAGTCATCCACAGGAAATTACTGAGATTACGGGTAGTCTAAGTGAGGTGTTGAGGAGAATCCTATGCTAGGATATGAAACAGCGGAATACCATACAATCCACAGTGTTTGTAGCAAAGAAGGGCTCGATACGGAATATGTTCTGTATAAGGTCAATGCTGAGGGGAAGAAGAAACGTTGGAGCCTAATCCAGGCAATTTTGGCTGTACTACGTTGAAGCAGTAGGAAGGTGTGGTGGATATTGTCAGTATGGAGAAGACATAAACAAGATTCGGGTGTTGATCGCAGATGACCAGGCAATAGTTGCACAAGGCTTAGGTGCTCTCTTGTCGGTGGAAGACGATATGGAAGTGGTGAAGATTGTCGATAATGGGCAAAAGGTTCTGGAAGAACTGGAAAAGCAGCCTGTCGATGTGATTCTCATGGATATCAGGATGCCTGTCATGAACGGGGTGGAATGCGCTGGGCACGTAACTGAGAAATTTCCCGATACCAAGGTATTGATACTGACAACTTTCGACGATGACGAATACATTAGCAAAGCCATCGGCAATGGTGCCTCTGGCTATATGCTGAAGGACCTTACTGCGGAAAAACTAACAGCTGCAGTACGGAACGTCCATATTGGTAATTCTGTGCTGGACCATCTCATCACCAAGAAGATTGTAGGAAATACGGGTGTAATACGAGAAAAACGCAAAAGTATTACGAACTGAAAATGGTGAAGTCTTAACCACAAGGGAGATGGATATTCTAAAGCTTGTTGCACGTGGTTTGAACAATACAGAGATAGCAGATGCATTGTGTTTATCCTTGGGGACAGTCAAGAACTACATAACCGCACTCTATGACAAGCTTGGAATAAAGGGGCGACCCAAACTGATGTCGTTTGCTATAGACAATGGACTTATGGGGGACGGAGGGAGTACCGGATGATTTTTTGGTATATCCTTCCCGCATTACTGCTTATTCTCACGCTTCAAGTCATACTCCAGTACAGGTTGATACCTGAATGTCTGGGGAATAATGAACTTTCAAAAAATGCCAAGATTTTTTGGGTTGCAGTTTTGCTACTCAGCTTACCGGGAATAATAGCCTACCTTCTTGCATTCCAGAAGAGAGCGAGAGCCGAAAGAGCCCATGGCTTGAGACCACAATTGAACCGGAACATTGAAGAGAGTATATTCCTCGGGCTTCTCCTGGCATTTTTGTTATATGTTATTGCCATCGTACGGGTAAACCCTGGGAATCTTCCAATAGCGAGTATCTTGACGGCATGTCTTGTCATCATGATGGGGATACACTATTTGCCTCATAAGAGGTTCAAGGTGCTGCGTGGTACTTTGCCCTATGTTCTTGCTATCCTCATCATAGGACAAGACTATCTCTCTGTTTCTGAGGACTACGGGTTCATCGTACTTCTCACGGTAGCATTGGTGATCATTGAATACAGTCTTAGGTATAATAGCATCTATTTCTGGGTGCCACTTATCGTGTATCAGGCGGTGGCTCTTTTCAAGTTCAAGGCAGCCCAAGGATACTTGGATGGAAACTTTATTGCCGGTTATATTTTGAGCAACACCGTGACGTACTGTTTTGTCACGGCAACGTTCTATTTTGCCAAGAGACAGCTCATTCAGAATAATCAACTCCATTACCTTATGAGAGAACTCAAAGGCAAGACCCTGCAACTTGAGGAAGCGGGTATATTGAAGGAGCGTAGCCGCATCGCCAGGGAGATCCATGACACACTTGGACACTCCCTGACCGGTGCAATAATACAGCTGGAAGTTGCCAGAAAACTCATCGATAAGAATTCCGACAAGTCACTGGAAGCGATTATCCGGAGTCAAGAGATTACAAGATCTGGGTTCAATGATGTGAAAAGGGCTATAAAAGCACTGAACCCATTGGGCATTGAAGAGCTGTCACTCTCTGAATGTTTACACCAGTTGATACAAGAAGCTCGAGACAGCTACAACTTTTATATTGAAGGTGATATAGACCTTCCTGAAGACCTCTCTGACGATCTTAAGATACCCGTCTACAGAATTATCCAAGAGCTTATTACCAATAGCATACGGCATGGAGAGGCTAGCAGCATGGAACTCACCATGGAATGCCATGATAATACCCTTAGGATACAGAGCCATGACAACGGTAAAGGATGTGCCAAGCTACAGGAAGGCAATGGGCTGAGAGGTATTAGAGAGAGAATTAACCAGGTTGGCGGCCAGGTGCGGTTTTCATCACAAGAAGGCAATGGCTTTACTGTTCTGATTCACATACCTCTGTAAGAGTGAGTAGTAGGAGGGATGAATGCAGATATATAGGGAAGATGGTCGTGTTTTTCTTGGTGATTATGCTTCTACTATACAATTATCCAATTAGAAAAAACCACTTATATGTGCATTGTATTTACAATAGACATTCTGTGTAGTACAATTTGATTGTATTTCTAGACGTTAGGAGGCCAATACTATGGCAGGAAAAGCCGATACCAGTATGACAATCCGTATGAATCGGGAAGTTAAGGAAGAAGCGCAGATGATTTTTTCTGAGCTTGGTATGGACATGACTACCGCAATCAATGTTTTTTTACGACAGGCCATTCACCATAGTGGGTTTCCCTTTGAGGTAGTTCTACCTACCCCCAATGATGTGACTCTCTCCGCAATGAAATCAGCTGAGGAAGGAAAGGACATGCACGGCCCGTTTGATAGTGTTTCAAGCCTGATGGATGCACTAAATAATGCTTAAGCCTTCATTCACTGGACAGTTCAAGAAAGACTACAGAAAGGCAGTAAAAAGAGGTTGTGACCCTAAAAAGTTGGAAGAGGTAATTACTTTTCTCTGTAATGAACAACCACTACCATCATCATTTCATGATCATCCTCTCGTCAACTCAAAGGACTATAAGGGGATGAGAGAATGTCATGTCCAACCGGATTGGTTGCTTGTATATAAGATAGTACAAGATACACTTATCCTAAAACTGATAAGGACTGGAACACATAGTGATTTATTTTAATTTGGTTCATAAAGCATTTGGTCTATGTAGCAACTCTTCATTCCATTAAACCATAGCGTTCCCCCTACTGGATTAATACATTTGCGGTATGAGTGGGAGAATTCATATTCGAGAAAGTTTAACGTGAAGCAATACATCGCTTTACTTGACAGTTCCTACTACCTTCAACATACTATGGATGTAGGGCAGGAGTTCTACTCATTGCTGGCAGGACCAGTATTGATTGCGATGATGCAGGGATTGGGCCAAGATACAGTGCCTGCTGAGCTGTGAAGGGTTTGTACGTACCGCACCTTGGTTGTAGGCAGTGTTGCTGTAAGGTGGTGCTGACTGAAAGAAACGTGCTTATCTATCACTTTCTTTAGAATCGGTATCGAAGCATAGAAAAGTTTTTAGTATTATGAGGTTCCCAGTGGTATCACTGTAGTATAGTTGCTTGCATCAATACTATGATTGAGGAGAAATTGTCTAAAAGTGCGTGTTTTCTCTTATAAAAGTGTTAACTAAAGCATAACTGAATCAGATTAGTACTTCGTCCTTTTCCTAGGTATTCAGCTACCAGGTCTCTCGCTAATCTTCTTACAATTTCTATCATACGTCTGAATCCATGACCCTGATTTAACAATGAAAGTCGTCCCTGATGCACTTTTCACAATCTTATTCGTAGCAGTCATTTCGTTGATCTTTTTACATTTTTCATCATAAGTTTGTATCCAGTCTCCATGAGTTACCACAAAGAAATCTAACGCTACTCCTTGGATTTTCTTACCTGTAACGGTCATCTCTGATACTTTTTTCCCTTTCTCATTGAATACCTGTATCCAGTCATTCTTTACCGAGACATCTGATATAGCCATTCTTTTCCATCCTAATATTAATTACTTCAAGATGAGCTCTTGCTGAGTAAAAATTTATTTTCCGTATCTTTTCCATGCATCAACAATGAAGGGATAGAAATATGTATTGAAACTTTTTCCAGGTCTTGAAAAATGCCAAGTTTCAAAAATGAGATACTTCTGATCCTCGATTGGAAGGTAGCCAGCCCAGAAGTTTTCATTCTCATTTTCTATCCATTCGATAGGCTTGGTTCCCAAACTATCGGAATTCTCACGACCAATATTCATTTCGATAATAAGATCTGGATTGAGGAGCGAAATTTGTTCTGCAAACCAGTTTTCTCTACTTTTCTTAGCCATCTCAAAGTACGTCTGCATTCGGTACTTGTCCGCTGCATATGATTCCTCTGAAGGGTTGTCAAATTTTGAAAAATTCATGAAAGCATAACTAATACCACTTTCACTACTTGTCCCAATTATTCCCTCTTTTCTACCAAACAATTGTTGCCCAATATCTGAAGCCCAAGGAATATCTTCGTATGGACAACATTCATTATTCAAACCGTAAGTAATATAGAGCATTTTTGATAGGAAGGGATCAGAATTATTAGTGATAACCTTAGTGTAGGGATTATCAGGATGGCACTCATTCCATTCTCTATTCCCTCTTGGATCATTTGCTTGTATTCCTTCGAATACCGCTTGGATGTAATCTTTCCCATATAAGCCCAAAGATTCTTTCGCAATAAAAAGGATCTTCACCTTTTGATGAGTATAATATGGATAGAATCCATCAGCGTTAATTCCTTGAACATATTCTCTCTCGGTCTCATTTGATGCCAAGGAGAGGAAGGATTGCTTCAAATCAGCAATAAGCCTTTGATTCTTTTGCCATAGATCCCTCTCATCAATGGGATACATATTGGAAAATGCTTCAGAACTATTCATTTATCGACCTCCAAGCCATAGGATGCAAGTCTCACAATGAAGTAGAACCATAATCGGAGTATACTACAATAATGGTACAACTGATATGATAATTTTCTGGAAACCATATCTATGAGTACGAATTGTCATGCTATACTTGTAAAGCGTGACATTCGTTTCATGAACCTTACTGTCGCGAAGTTATGGGTGTGCCAATGCTTTATGCAACATAAAAAGGACTTTTTTAAGTCTTAACCTCGTGATATCACGCTTTCAGAAGTTTAAAGCACCGGATTCTGTGGGAAAGATGACGATTATGCCTGATATCGATGATAAATTTAATTCTTATAGTAAGGTGATCCTCCTGTGCCTGTATCTCTAAGATTGAAGGATTTGATGATAAAGCAAGAAGTTGAATCTCCAGGTATGTGATGAGCACCAAGAAATCTATGATTTGGAGCAGTAGCAAATGGTTCATTATGAAAGTAACTATGCAATAACCAATGCCTTGGCCTATACGGATGGAGCTCTGCTGCCTGATGCCACCATAGTGGTGGAGCAGGGGATTATCACGTATGTTGGCAAGCATGATCAAAAGAGGGTTCAGCATCTCGTTCAGGTTGATGCCAAGGGCAATCTAGTGGGTCCAGGTCTGGTCGATATGCACATCCATGGCTGTGGTGGCTTTGATTCAACCAGGGGTAATATACAGGAAAACCTGGAAGGCATGGCCCTGTTTCTTGCAGGGAAGGGAATCACGAGTTTCCAGCTTGCAGTTGTCATGGATTTGGAACTTTTGGGCCAGATCAAAAAAGCAATGGAGGAGAGTGCTTTCCTCTCATCCTATCTGCTTGGGGTCTATGTCGAAGGCCCTTTTATCGCACCTGAGAAAAGGGGCGGCATTCTCCCTTCAGGTATCAGGGCCTTTGACAAGGAATATCTGGAGAGGATTCTTTCTATCAAGTATGGAAAGAGGCCACTTGTCACCTCCATGACCATTGCTCCTGAACTGCAAGGCAGTGAGGAGCTCACGAGTATCTTGGAACAGAACAACATTGTTGTGGCCTATGGCCATAGTGACTGTCCCCTGGACGCCTTGAAACCTAGGGAAAAGAATCATCTTACCCACCTCTTCAATGCGATGAGCGGTATAGATCACAAACGTCCAGGCTTGGCGGCCATGCCGTTTGTCCGTGAATACAGTCATGCCACGTATGAACTCGTTTGCGACGAAGTGCATGTGCATCCATCAGTGATTGACTTGACGATTGATTCACTTGGTACAGAAAGGCTTTGCCTGATTTCTGATGCTATGAGTCTGGCGGGTGTGTTTGGTCAAGAGAAATTGGATAAAATGGTAGTGGGAATTCCCTATTCTGGTACTGTTCGAAAATACTCACTATTGCCTATTTTCCAGTGGCATCCCTCCCTTTCTTAACCGTTATCACCTGGTCCCTCATCAATGAGTGTTCCAGTCTCCAATC
>NZ_JAEKNT010000184.1 GCF_016406725.1 Sphaerochaeta sp. S2
ACCTGTATGTCTGAGAATACTTCCTATACATTCAAGTTGTTTCAGAAAGATGAACATGAAATAGCTAAAATTTCTTGCATCCTCCCCCTCAAAGAGGTTCAAGAGTATTTAATACATGTCTCCGACAGTTTTTCTATTCTGGTTTCGCTATACGCATTACTAGAATTGGATCCTGAAAGCTTTGAAGAGATAAAATTCCCCTTACCTCTAGATTTGGAAATTAAATTCGAAGATTCAGGAGGCAAGGTCTTTAAAAAAAGGGAAACCTTCCATTTCTCGTTTTTTAATACAACGGGTTTTGTGAGCTATGGAGAAAATGAAAGAATTATGTCTCCAAATTTTGCGGCTTGCCTGATCACAAAAGAATCAGAATAAGAGTTACCTAAGCAAATTCAATATAATTACTGCTTCCTGATATTACATTCAATTCCTTTTTCTCTCCTATATTCTTTAAACAAACTCCTTCCACTAATCGAGGTTGTCAGAGTCTTTTCTTATGCTTGAAGCATGAGATTGGGCAAGCTGTTTACTTTCAAATGCAAGATGAGCGAAGAAGTGACCGTCTCGGTGGGAAAGACCCTGGGATGGTCCGACCTGTTGTCCTTCGGCAAGGACAAGGTATTGGAGAACTCTGCGTTCTGGATCTGCCTGATGAATCTTGCGCGAACCTTCCGATTACTCCCCATCCATGCCTACCTCTACTTCCATTGAAAACTATAATACTCAACAATACTCAACTCACCTTCTTTCTGAAAATTGGTTCCACCCTAAACTCCACTTGACTCTGGAGAACTTCTGAGTCAGGAGGATTTACATGGGAAAGGAAACCAAACAATTTATGACTGTGAATGATGTGGCTCAGCTACTTAATGTGGCGGAGAAGACTGTCCGAAAGTATGTATGGCAAAAAACGATTCCTTATTTGAAGATCGGTGGCCATGTTCGTTTCGACATCGATAAGATCCATGCCTGGTTGGAGCAACGAGAAGTACCTACCTTGGATGAAATCAGATATGGAAGTTGGAATAGGAGGGCAGACAGATGAATAGCCTTCCAGAATACACAATGTCCAATCGATATAATCCGACTTCCATAGAAATAGTTGAATGGTTTCTTCGTGAGGAGTTCGGGGAAGTTGATCCGAATAAATCGTATCCAGTGCAGAATTTTCTCTCTGCCATTTTTAAGATCTTGGTTAACAAACATCGTGACAACCAGGTAAGTAGAGGTTCTTTCAACCAGCAACTATTCGAAACATTGATCCATCAGAAATCAAAAGGAGGTCCTGGAAATGGCAAAACTAACTAAACGATATATCAGCCACGATGAGAATGCTTCCAGGGATGAGAAGGTCCTGAAGATGCGGGAGAAATACGGAGCTCGAGGATATGGCCTTTTTTGGGAAATAGTAGAATATCTGTTTTCTGCAGATGGTAAAGCTGAACTCAATGCCAAGGTAGTGAGTCTGGCCATAGGAGAAGATGTAAGAACTGTGAGGAATTTCCTGTCCGATTGCATCGAGGTTTACCAACTATTCGAGTCCGATGGCACATGCTTTTGGTCGAATAGACTCCTATCTCAGATAGATCAAATCATAAGCGTCTCTGAACAGAGACGCATAGCTGGTCGTAAAAAACATAATAGAAAATCTGATAACAGTAAACAAATAAAAGAATTAGATAGTATTGAAATCGAGAAAATGCCCAGCAATTGTTCTGCAAATGCAAAACAATTGAACAGCAATTGCTCAGCTATAAATAAAATAAATAAAATAAATGAAATAGATAGTAATTGTAGGGAGAGAAAACAACCAATCAAATTTTCTAAACCATCCATCGAAGAAATTGAGGCATATTGTATTGAACGAGAAAACACAGTCAATCCCATTCAATTCTTTGATTACTACGAAGCCAATGGCTGGAGGGTTGGCAAGAATCCAATGAAAGATTGGAAAGCTGCAGTACGTACTTGGGAACGTAACGACAGCGGTGGAAAGAAATCCAATGTAGTTGTGCAAAATGATCCCTATGCTGAGTTGAGGTAGAATGATGCAGGAAGAACGCTATTTCATTGGCCAGATTCTCTGGGATCCAACCATAATCAACAAAACCATTGTCACTCCATCGGATTTCCAAGGTGAACAGGAACGGGCAATCTATGAGGCGATGTTGGCCCTTTCACGGGATAATGGTGTGGTCGACGAAAACTCGACTGCAAAGAAGAGTGGGGTACCACTCTCTAGAATTATTGAACTCAAGGACAGTAATGTCATTTCATCAACCTGGGAGCATTATCAGAAGGTGTTGATCGATACCTCACGGGTGAGAGCAATCAAGAAGACTTGTGAACGAGTCCTTAAAAGCGACCTGCCTGCAGACGCTTTGGTAGATATGTTCATTGAGGAAACCCAGGATGCGAGAGGTAGGATGATATTCAGACCCTGTGCATTACCCACCTGTATCGAGGAGAGCATTGCTGCCCTTGAAGCCCGAATAGAGAGTAAGAAGATTCCTGGGCTTTCAACTGGATACCCAATCCTGAATTCTTTTATTGGGGGCCTGCAAAAAACTCGCTTGTATTATTTGGGTGCTCGTCCTTCACAGGGCAAGAGTACTCTCTTGATGAATCTTGTGGCCAATTGCAATGTTCCTTGCATTATCTTCTCTGCTGAGTCAAGCAAGACGGAATTTGCTGACAGGATGATCATCCGCGAGAAGAAGATCAGTAGCAGTCAATACTACAACGGGACCCTTACTGATGCTGATGCGAAGAAAGTGATGGAGGCAAGCAGTGAACTCTATGATAGAGACTACATCATTATCCATGACGAACCGAACATCCCGCTGGCAAGACTCATTCAGATTGCCAGGGATGCTAAACGATACAACAAGGTTGAGGCAGTTTTTATTGATTACGTACAGCTGTTGACATTCCACGATCAGTCACGCCCAAAGAATGAGCAGGTATCAGAGATATCGAAGCAATTGAAACAGCTGGCCAGAGAACTGGATGTACCTGTTATCTGTGCAGCACAACTGCGTAGAGATGCAGAGGGCAAGAAACCACAGTTAAGCGATTTCTCAGATTCCACACAGCTTGAACGGGATGCTGATGTAGCAATCATGATCTACCATATCGAAAAGAAGGAAGGGGATGACAACAATCGTGAGACTTTCTTGCTGATCGAAAAGAACAGGGATGGCAGGCTTGGGTATATACGTATGGACTACCAACCGGAATATATGCTTTTCAGAGAGGCGAGAGATCAACAAATACCGAAGAAAAAGGATTGATGTCACCTAGGTATTATCTGTCCCGATTGACACCATTTAAATAGCAATTCGTCATATACTGTCAATGAAAACAGAGGAGGTTTTATGAGTTCGGAGAGTTCTATTCTAGATGATCAAATGATAGATAACTCGGTGATGCTGCTACAGAGTTCAACAAAATTACTTGAACGGATTCATTCCTATCTGGTCCAGAATCCATTGAGAATGATCACGGTTGAGGAATTTGTGACTTTTGCAGAATTACTCTTCAAAGCCAATGACTTGGCATATGAGCTAATTCGGTTTGTTAAAAACAAAGGGAATGCATGTGAGCGAGGATAAGAACCAAACGGCTCCTATCTGGGAGAGACAGAAGGGAGAGACAACCAAAGCCTATGCTGCTTTTTGCGCCTATAGAGATTATGGAATCGATAGGAGTATCCAAAAAGTAGTTAACAAGTATATAGAAAAATCCTGGTCCATGTCGCTGTTGCTCAGATGGTCAGCCAAGCATAACTGGATTCAGCGATGCGTTGCATTCGATTCTTACATGGATAAGGAACGTCAGAAAGAGTACCTTGCGCAAACGCTGGAGATCAGTAGAAGGCAAGCACAGAGTGCAAGGCGGATCCAGGAAATTGCTCTTGTAAGACTCAGTCAGTTAGATCCATAATAATTTATCTTATATATGACAATCATATGGATTATGATGTTAGGTCTGAAAGAACACCATAATCTTGCATAAGTCTATTTTTAATCATTGTAAATTCTTTTTCTGTTATAAGAGCCAAAGACAATAGTTGTCCTAACATGGCAATTTGCATACTATATCGAATCAACCTATCTTTCATAAAAATCCCCCTTTCATCTTCAACGGACTAAAATAATTATTACTATTTTTTGAATGATGAGGGCTGGGTAGCCTTCTACCTGTTTTAATTAAATTTCAAATAAAACGGACGGCTGTTGGCACAGCTCCACGGGATTTTGCCCTTCCAGCATTCTGCCGAAACCCTACCCATTGCCTGCGACGCTCTTAACGCTCGGACGGTGGCTATAGGGGAGTATCATTATCACATTTATATGTTATCGCCTACAAACTGCCATATTTGCTTTGAGGTTTGATATTGTTCGCTCTCCCTAAATAGAGGTCTTGGCGTATCAGCCCCTTGGCTCAATATAAATGAATGTATCCGTTTTATTTTCTACTGCAACAGCGTTATCTTCTGTGCTTTCTTTGTCAATGTTCAAATGTCTAATGTATGGATAGAACCATGAGAGAAATATGGAAAGGGGTGCATATTTCTTACTATGGATTTTGCCTATCAAGCTACATTAAAGGTTAAAATTTTTGTAATCAACTTAGTTTCTAGCCTACGGCGTAATACTTCATCTACACAAAAATGCGGATTACCACTTTCATCGTATAGCTGCCTTGTAGATAGTACAGCAATATACCCTTCATAATGTTTCAGAACGGCGTTAATAGCTTCCACATCCCCACTAGAGGCTAATACGATAAGCGGATAGGAAAGTAGATGATTATTTTTTCCTGCCTTTTTACTCATGGACATCTCCCCCCATAAAAGTTTTTATCTGTTGTAAAGTTCTTGTCCTTTGGTACTGTACGGTTGAACGCAACATATTTAGCTTGTCCCCTATTTCTCTGTCAGATAGTTCAAGAAAATAGGAGAGTAGGATAATATCTCGTTTCTGTTCTGGTAAATTATCTAATGCCCCTGCAATAACGTCATCTGTAACAATGACATCAAGACCTAAGACATTGAAAATTTGTTCAGTAACAAAGTATTTGTCTACTGTATAAAGCTGATCCATTTCCTTTAAAGATAAATCTGAAAAGCTTTTTTCCTTTTTACGTTGACGTTTCAATTCATCGTAATAATCTCGTGCCTCATTCTTTAGGATTTTTTTGCAAAAGCTATCAAAGGCGTGCCTTTTACTTTGATCATGGTTACTAGGTTTCATATTCTCACCCCCTTTCGGGTGGTGACTTTCTTGTTCCCCTTTCACCACTACTACGGTGGGAATTACAAAACTGCCAAACTTTTGAGAAACTTTTTTTAAAAACTTTAAATTAAACGCAAAAATGCCCGACTGAAAATACAGTCGAGCATTTTTGGAACTATATATACCTATTAGGTGATGCGTGTGTTCATATTGATAGCAATAATATCCCGTTGGGTGATATAGGATTTTTTTAATGAATAGAATTTGTATGCTCTATGATAATTAAAAATAGACACGGCAACACCTCCGTCAATACCGCCGTATCCTTAAAAAAGGGCGACTTTAATACACCCTACGAATCTCAATTCTTTGAAAAGAAAAAAGGCGGTCGAAATGTAGTATTTCAAACCGCTGCAACATCTCAAAACCAATATCTGCATCTGGTCTGCAATAACGGCCAACGGGGCGTCCAATTCCGGCCAGTGAGCGCTTAAAGGCGGCCACTATATCTTCGGCCTACACTATAGTCAGAGAAACACCGCTTGTGTGGTGTCATCTCTCTCTTGGGGGTCGAATATGATCGACTATGTTCAAATTTTAAAAATGCATTACCTCATGCATTTCAGTAGCAGGGAAATCGGTGCGAGTCTTGGATGCAGCAAGACCACAGTCAATGATTTTCTCAAGCGGTTCAGAGATTGTAAGGAATTGTCTTTTCCTTTGAAATCAGATGTTTCAAACGGAACCCTCTACGACTTGCTGTATCAGAAGAAGGGAGGAGTATCCTCTTCGGTCCTGGATGTGGAGTCTGAATTGTCTTTTAT
>NZ_JAEKNT010000185.1 GCF_016406725.1 Sphaerochaeta sp. S2
GGGTTGTAGTACAAAAAGAACTGCCCATCGGTAAATACTTCGGCCTTGACCGACTTGAGAGACTTTTGGGCTCCATAGCTCAACACATCGATAATGCCAAAGTCCACCGTGAGCAACTTCAGCCGCCTGTTCAGTTGGCCGTACCGTTGACTATGCAGTACGATGGCCAAAGACGATACGTTACGCTCCATGGACCCTCCACCGGCAAGAGTAGATTGAACAGGGTAAAAAATCAACTGGTTGGAAGAGCGGTCACTCTGTGCTATATTTGTCGAGTGAAACGAATCATCCTCATCCTTATACTCCTGGTACTGCTCTCTCCTCTTATGGCTTTGAGCATTCACCCACGGGAAATCGAGCAGCCCTTTGACAGTGTCAAGGAGCTGTCAGTTGTCGATTTTTCCCGGGGACTTGCACCAAACCAGGAAGCTTGGATCGACCAGACAAAGATTCATCTGCTCACTGTTGGGCCCGGTGACCCCTTGTACGCATGGTTCGGGCATAGTGCACTGGTCATATCACAACCTTCAGGGGGAAAGGTCATGTATGATTGGGGCATCTTTGATCCTGACCAACCACACTTCTACCTGAATTTTGCGATGGGGAGAATGTACTACTATGTTGTGGCAAGCGAGGCTACCTGGAGAATCCAGGATGCAATTGATGAAATTCGAGATGTCAAGCTGATCGAACTCTCCTTTCCCAAGGAAGCAAAGTTTGCCCTCATCTCCTTCTTGCAGAAAAACATCCAGAGTGAGTACTCAACCTATCTCTACCATTTTTATGATGACAACTGTTCCACTCGTATACGTGACATCATCAATGCAGCAACCGGGGGAGAGTTCCAACGGTGGGCCGAAAGTGAATCAGCTCAGACCACACTGAGAAATTCAGCAATGCAGAATATGATCCATAGCCCTTTGATCTTTTGGGCCCTCGATTTCTTGCAAGGTAAGAATATTGATAAGAGATTGAATCGCTACGATGAGATGTACCTGCCTGAGGC
>NZ_JAEKNT010000186.1 GCF_016406725.1 Sphaerochaeta sp. S2
AGGAGGAATGATAAAAAGTCAGTAGGTGGTTACTGAGGCTCTGTCTGAAGGGTGTATCATTATAGATACAAGGTTGGAAGACAGAGTAGGTGCAAGTTCGACATGTTTGATGGTCGTAAGAGGCCGATTAGGAGAATGAAGAGTTTGTACCGAATCATTCAATGGTCACCGTCAGCGATGGCGGATAGGCCGGATAGGAGATTGGACGGAATCACCGAACGGAAGCTGTCTTGCCGACCAAAGCACAAGGAGGCCTTGAGATGGGCAACAAGCAGCGAGAAGAGAAGATTGAACAGTTGAGCGTAGGGGTCGACCTGCACAAGAGCCAGCTCACCATCTGTGTGATGGGAGAGGACGGGGAGCTGTTGCAGGAAGGGATGTACCGGACCACGACGGAGGGCTACCAGGCATTTGTGCAGAGGATGCATGAGTGGGAGGACGAGCGGGGATGCTCGGTCGCCATGGCGGTGGAGACCACCGGCAATGCACGGTACTTCAAGAACCGGATGGAAGGCGAGGGGTTCTCCGTGGTTGTGGTGAACACCAACAAGTTCAAGGTGATCAGCCAGAGCACCAAGAAGAACGACAGAGGGGATGCTGCAACGCTGGCCTACTACCTGGGCAAGGACATGCTGCCGGAAAGCCACCTGGCGGACCAGAGCAGCGAGGAGCTCAGGAGGATGATCAAGTGCAGGAGCCTTTTGGTGAGCAGCACGGTGAAGATGAAGAACCAGATCCACGGGATGCTGCTCGGCTACGGGATCACGACCAAGGCAGCCCAGCTGCAGAGCAATAAAAAGCGGCAGGCCCTGGTTAAAGATCTCGCGGATCAAGGTTTTACAGAGGCCGCCGCATCACTCGAGGTGATACTTGGCATTATAGAAGGTGTGCAGGAGCAAATCAAGGTCCTGGAGAAGCGCCTTCGGGAGATGACCAGGGACGACGAGGATGTGCAGCTGCTGATGACCATCCCGGGTGTCGGGTTCCTGACGGCCAGCGCAATCGCCGCCTACACCAAGGACCTGGACAAGAGGTTCTGCGGGGATTTCAAGCGGTTCGCCTCGTACGTGGGCATCGTGCCCTCGGTGCACAACTCCAACGAGACGGTGCACATGGGCAGGATAACCAAGCACGGCCCGCAGGAGCTGAGAACAGCACTCGTGCAGGCCACAATGGGCATGATACGGCTCTCCAAGATAACCGGTGAATGGAGGCTGATGACCGATTACCGGGCAATGAAGACGGGCAAGGGTTCCGGCAAGTCAATCATTGCAACGACCAGGAAATTGGCGAGAATCATCTTTGCCATGCTCCATAACAGGGAACCGTTCAATCCAGCCTTGATGGTGAGGGACAAGTGTCTGTTCACCGTCGAGGAGGTCATAGGGGCTTGACTTGACAGCTCCTATAGTAAAACAAACAAAGGTTAGCAGTTTCCTAACTTTACTGTTGACTTTTTATAGGAG
>NZ_JAEKNT010000187.1 GCF_016406725.1 Sphaerochaeta sp. S2
TTTCACTCCAGCTTTCATGGAGCATGGGGCAAAAATCATCATCGTATTGCTTAGTGTCGATACCACCATCTCAGTATTGGGAATGAGTGCTTTCCAGAGACAACTTGCTGATTTCAGGGAGAAGAGAAGGGAGATTGAAAGGCGCCTGAAAGTACTTCACGAATTCAAAGAGAACAAGATGCTTGAAGGTTTGCGTGTAAAGTTGGATACTGAATTGGATGAATTGAGGATGCGTCTCAGTATTTCTGCCAAACGAATCTTGCATGCATTTCCCTCGCTGACAAGCAGCAACGAGGAAAAGCGGTTATTGCTGGAAACATTGAGAAAGACCATACGGGAGACTGCTTTGCACAAGAAGTTGCATGAAAACAAGCATAGGAGCAAAAAGAGAGATGATTGAGTTACGGGAGCACTATCAGGAAATATTGGATAGCTTGGGCGAAGCTGCAAAGATTGCCGGGAGAGAACCAAGTGACATTACGCTGATGGCAGTAAGCAAGACCCGTACATACCAGGAGATGCTGGACCTATACTCGTGCGGACAGCTCCTCTTTGGGGAAAACCGTGTACAGGAAGTACAGGAGAAGGTTCCCCTAGCAAGACCGGAAGGGATGAGACTGCACCTGATAGGGCACCTGCAGTCCAATAAGGCAAAGAAAGCGGTAGAGCTCTTCGATGGAATTGATAGTGTCGATTCGCTGAAACTTGCCAAGAAAATTGAAGGATATCTTTCCCGTCCATTTCCCATCCTGCTTGAACTCAAGACAGCACAAGAAGAGTCCAAAAGTGGGTTCTCTTCTGAGGATGAGCTCTTCTCCGCACTTGATGTCATTATGCAAAGTACCTATCTCCAGGTACGTGGGTTGATGACCATTGGTCCCTTGGATGGAGATGAGAAGATGGTAAGAACAGCGTTCTCACGACTGAGAAAGGCTTATGATGCGGTGCAAAAGCGATTTGCCCCACCATCATTCGATACCCTGAGCATGGGTATGAGCAGTGACTACCGCCTGGCAATAGAGGAAGGTTCCAACCTGGTAAGGATTGGTACAAAGCTGTTCGGGAAACGGGGGTAAGCATGCGCCGAGTCATGGTAATCCTACTGCTACTGCTCATGATCTTCCCATTGCAGCTATCAGCTGACCAACTCAAGGGGTATGAACCCTATGAGGAAGAAGAGTTCCCTCTTTGGAGTTATAAGATCAGAAGGGCTGAGACGCTCTTCTTTGGTTCCATGGTTATCACGCTGCCTGTTGCTGCATTGCTGTATCGCGTTGCAGTGGATTCCAATCTTATTGAAACACCATCGACAGACCTGCAAAGCTTCCTCATGCAAGGTTCTATTGCCGCCGGACTTTCACTGGGAATATCGATTGCCGATTATATCATCGGTGAAGTGGGGAGTACCAATGGGCGTTAAGGAAGGTAGGGTAGACCTCGTTGTAGAATCCTTGGAACATCCCCTTCGTTTGGATGTCTATGTTGCAAGCCATACCGATATCATCTCACGTTCTACCTTGAGCGAATCAGACACAACGATTAAGCTCAATGGCAAAACAAGCAAGAAAAGCAAACTTGTCAGGGAAGGTGACCGCATAAGCATCCACTTCAGCCAGTCATTCTTTGAAGGAATTGAAGGGGAAGATATTCCTCTCACTGTCCTGTATGAGGACGAAGATCTTCTGGCGATCAACAAGGAACAAGGGATGGTTGTACACCCTGCAAATGGAAATATGGAACATACCTTGGTCAATGCATTGGTCCATCGCTACGGCAAACAGTTCTGTGAGGAACTGCAGGATGAAGATGAAGGTGAGGATGAAGTTGACCTCTCCAGTCCTGCAGTACGTCCCGGTATTGTGCATCGCTTGGACAAGGATACCAGTGGTGTCTTGGTAATTGCCCGTAACAGGATAAGCCACAGGCATCTTTCTGCACAGTTCAAGGACCGTACAACAAAGAAAATGTATATTGCCCTGGTAAAAGGGGTATTCAAAAATAAGCACGGTGTTATAGAGAAACACCTGAAACGTGACCCAAAGGACCGAAAGAAATTCACTACTTGTGCTGATAATGAGGGAAGATATGCAAAGACTGAATATCAGGTTTTGAGACAGTACCATGGGTTTGCTCTCTTGAGGATTACCCTGCATACGGGGAGGACCCATCAGATCAGGGTGCATTTAAGCAAGGAGGGACACCCGATCATCGGCGATCCCATCTATGGGAAGGATGATGGACAGACCTTGATGTTGCATGCCTTGCTTCTTGAACTTGACAGTCCATCAAAGGGAAGGAGATTGCGTTTCGTTGCCGCAATGCCTGAACGCTTTCGTTCCTATATATGTTCTACTCGTCCTCTCTCCAATTCTGGCGCTCGGTCTCAATCTTACCCAACTGCAAGAGATCGTGGTTGAACATACGCTCGATCCTTAATTTGCTTGCCGTACCATGTCCTGGAAAGAGCAGGATGTTCTCATCGAGTGTCATCAGTTTCTGGTTGATGGACGATATAAGCAGAGCCTGTTCCCGGTATCCGGGTGTTGACCCTATTCTCCCACAAAGCAGTGTATCACCAGTGAATAATGCATGATCGATTTTATATACCATGCTGTCCAAGCTGTGACCAGGTATATGGATGACCTCAATCTCCAGACCACAGAGATTAAGAACCTCAGCATCCTCGATTGGATGGTAGAGAAACTCATAGCTACTGAAGGCTGAGGCATGGACCTCTACATTATAGATCTTTTTCAGGGTTCCAAGTCCCTCTGTATGGGAAGGGTGTCGATGGGTAAGCAGTACATGTTTCAATTTGTATCGATTTGCCTCTATCAAGTTGATCAACTCAGTATCTACATGTCCAGGATCGATCAAGAGAGCATCACTGCCCTCCTTGCGGGCAACGAGATAGGTATTGCAGAAACCTACGACAGAAAAATGTTGATAGATATTCAAAAGCGAGCCTCCTCCCAATTGGAGTAGCGGAAGGAGACGCGTCTCCTGTCAGTATAGACAAAGTCGGCTTTCTTCAAGTTGCAGTCCTCAAAATCAGTATCCCTGAGGAAACTTGAATTGAAGGTTGAAAAGTAGAGGTCGCAGTCACCGAATGAACAACGCAGTGTGTCAATTCCACTGAAATTGGTATGCATGATCATGCTACCTGAGAAATCACAGTCGATCATCTTGCTACCGGAGAATACACTGTAGCGGGAGATGATACCGTTGAATTTGCACTTTTCGAAGAGACAGAAATCGAAAAAGCTGTTAAGCAAGGTGACTTGTGAAAAATCCACATTCCTAAAGGTGCACCATGCCATATTTGAGGCAGAAATGGTTTTCTTCCCCAAGGTCAGATCCTCGAACTCGCTTCCTGTAAGTGAATAGTCAACAATATCCTTGCTGCCGGTTAGCCGATCAAGACAATCCTGATAGAGTTGGTCTTGGTTCTCGCTGTGGCGAAAACAATGGCTGCCTTCATTGCATACATAGGTATGGCAGAGTGGGTGAGAGCACGTTTTAAAACAGAACATAGCATTACAGTATCAAATACCTTCTGGTTGTCAAGAGCCCCGTTTGCAGATACAGTACTTCCTGGGAGCTAGAAAGAGATGCAAACAGGCCTGATAACCAGAGGGATCAACAATATTTATACGGTGGAGTCTCAAGGGAACTCCTATCTTTGCCGTATCAAGGGAAAACAGTTGTTCCAAGTTACTGATGAGTACAATCCACTTGCTGTAGGGGACCAGGTATCCTTCGTCCTTACCAATGAGGGAGAGGGGCTGATCACGGAAAGACTTGAGAGACGCAACTGTTTCCAGCGCTGGAATGCAAAGAAAGGATGCAATCAGACCGTGGTAGCCAACATGGATTTGGTCGTCTGTGTTAGCAGTGTTGAAAGTCCTCCTTTCAGACCACGATTCATCGACCGGGTTATAGCCTGCTCCCGGAAAGCCCCGGTCATGATCATCCTGAACAAGAGCGACATCCTTCTCACAGAGGAGGAACATGAGCGTTTTTCCCTTTACGGTAAACTTGGGTATCAGACGATGGCGGTCAGTGCTGCAAATGGAGAGAATCTTGATCGCTTGCATGAGGTACTTAAGGGAAAGACAGTGGCATTTGTAGGACAGAGTGGGGTTGGGAAATCCACGTTGATCAACCGTTTGTTGGGAGTAGAACAGAAGACAGGGGAAATCTCCCATAAATATAATCGTGGTCGACATACCACCAATCATGCTCTGTTGTTGCATGGCCCTGATTTTACGATTGCAGATACGCCAGGGGTAAGGGAATTCCTCGTCCCACACACCGACCCCCACGAATTAAGCGATGCTTTTCCTGAGTTTGCGGAGTTTGCAGGCTCATGTACGTATGAAGGATGCCTGCATCAGGGAGAACCTGGATGCAAGGTGATGGAAGCAGTGGAACAGGAGCTCATTCACTACGATAGATACGAGAGCTATCTCAGGAGGCTTGCTTCCCTTGATGAAAAGAAACCTGAGTGGATGGGAAAGAATGACCGTTCAAAATCCTGGGTCAAACGAATGGAGAGAGATGAATCACAAGAGTATTGAAGAACTGGGGTTCTTCCAGGTTTTACAACAGATACAGAGCATGAGTCATGCACCAGAAGGTGTGCAAGTTCTTGAAACGCTTCCTTTTATCGATACACAGGATGAACTTACCGTACGTCAGAGACAAGTTTCAGCAGCAATGAAACTGCTCTCAGGAGCCGATAGACTCATCATCCAC
>NZ_JAEKNT010000188.1 GCF_016406725.1 Sphaerochaeta sp. S2
GTTCAGCGGCATACCCAAACAGCTTAACCAGAAAACTCAATAGTTTGCTGCCTACCTCCCCCAAATCTGCTCGGGTATCGAAAGAGGCAATCTTGACTCCCTTCAGGGATCCTGCAGGAAGATCTTTGAGGAAGGTCTTCACAGGTTTTAAGGGCTGAAATGCTTGGGTTGGCGAGCCGACAATCAGGATATCGAGACCGGTAAGGTGTTCTTCCTTCACCTGGTTAACATGCAGTACGGTTGCTTCGGTTGCAGTACCGATTGCTTGAGCAATTTTCTCCGTATTCCCATACATGGAATCATACACTACTAGAACATGCATCGATTTTTCTCTCCATTTGCTTAATTTTAATCGTTCATAATTGAATTCGCAACAGTACAACCTATTGTATGGGAATATATTAGGTTATTTCCTTAGATACTATTCAGTAGAGAGCAATGAGAGGTTCGAAGGATGCCCCACGTGCTGCTGGAATATAGGCATCTTGCTCTTCATCGAATGCCAAAAATGCCTCTGTTGTGGTTTTCCTCTCAAGTATGGGAATCGGACGGGGACCCGCCCATCCCTTTTTCAACTTCTGATGCATGTAGGAGATGGTTATGCAGTCGCCTTCCGCTAGGTTGGTTTCACTGGAAACCACCCCGATCACCTCAGCTTTCACCGTTATCTCGGTACCACCTGTGAAGGGTCTCCACCGCTTTGAGACACTTCTGATCGAAAGGTGTAGTTGTTCAGGAGCATTTATCTGCATAGAGCGATACTCTACCGGAGCAATCTCGGATATGAGCAATGCCAAGGGAAACATGAGTAGGAATACCAGAAGCAAGAGCTTTCTCATAAGCAGTTTTCCTCTTCCCTTACAATGAAATCGAAAAAGAAGGCTGTCAAGAGAAGGAGTAGGTTGAACCCATACTATTGTCTGATACTGATATCATTTGACCAGCCCTATTACCGCATGGTACCATCCCTACATCCCTTGATGCAGGAAGGATTCAATGAAACTATTGGTTTTCGTCTTGAATAACGAAGCGTTTCTGGAAGAGGTCATGGAAGCCTATGTAGAGGCTGGCATCACCGGGTCCACCATTCTCGACAGTGAGGGAATGGGACGTTTCCTTACCTATGAGGTCCCGCTCTTTGAAGGATTCAAGGACTTCATGAAGGGCAATAAACCCTACAACAAGACGATTTTCTCGGTAGTGCACAACGAAGAAGTGGTGCAACAAGCCAAGAAACTGGTAGAGGAGATTGTTGGAAGCCTGGATAATCCAGGAACCGGAATCATGTTCACGCTACCTGTGGATTGGGCAGCCGGCCTGGTAAGGGAAGCAGAAGAGGTGTAGTCATGGAAGGAATTAGCAGATTGATTGACGAGTCGTGTATCTTGCTCGATAGAGAAGAACACTCAATCGAGACCATCATCAAGACATTGACTGAACAACTGAGCAGTACACATCCTGACCTTGCACCCCAGCATCTGATGCAGAAGGTCATCGATGGAGGATTCCACACCACCTGTATGGGAGAAGAGTGTGCCATCACACATGCCCGTTGCCCATCCATGACCAAAACACTCATGGCGGTAATGCGCCTTGACCCTCCCTTGGACCTGAAAGCAATCGATGGCAAAAAGGTCCGCTTGGTATTTCTCTTGGTTGGTCCACAAAGTAGTGCAAGTTTTCACCTGAAAATTCTCAGCAGACTTGCCCGTCTCCTCCATAATGAGGCTCTTCGTAATGACTTGCTGGGTGCAGAAACCGGCAAGGCTTTCTTGGATAGGATTATTCGTCAGGAGGATTGAATGAATAGCAGACGAGTCTGGGCGATCCTGCGTTTTGTGTTGACCACCCTGTTTTTGTACTTCGTCTGGGTCTTGTTCACCGCCGACTTGGGCCTTTTCAGCCTGCTCTTTGGGCTTGGAGCCTCAGTTTTAACTGCAGCACTCACCTACCACATCTTCCTTCCCGAACATGAGGCAAACCTGCGCTTTTTCATCCCTCACCTCTGGGCTCTCCTGAGATTCCTGTTTCTTATGGTCCTTTCCTTGTATCAATCGAGTTATCAAGTAGTGAAAGCTGTCATAACAGGGAACACCAATCCAAGGATTGTACACTTCAGGACCCCTCTTCGCAGTGATCTCGCAAGGACAGTACTGGCAAATGCCATCACCTTCACTCCAGGAACCATGACCCTTGACCTTAATGATGACCATCTTACCGTACATTGGCTCCTATGCACCACCACCCATGCAAAAGCAGCAGGAGAAGCAGTCAAGACAAAACTCGAACATGCACTCGGGAGGACATGGCTATGACAGATATACTCCTCCAGGCAATGCTGGTGATGTTGATTCTTTTTGCCATCGGCACATTACTGAGGCTGCTGCTCGGTCCGACGGCAAGTGACCGATTGGTTGCATTGAATGTACTGAGCGCTGTCTCTCTTGCACTGCTGGTGCTCTGGGGAATCAGGGTCGGGCGTACACTGTATCTGGATGTTGCCTTGGTCTATGACATCTTTGGATTCCTCGGATTCCTTGCGATCACCCGGTTCCTCAAAGACAGGAAGGAGAACTGATGATTATACGAGAGATCCTGGCATTGATAGCCTTCTTCGTTGGAACCTTCTTTGGTCTGTTCGGGATGGTTGGGCTCTTCCGTTTCCGAGACCCCTACTCCCGTCTCCATGCTGGTTCCTTATGCGGAACCACCGCAGTTTTCTCTTATCTGATCGCCCTGCTCTTGCTCTCTCCAACGCTCGCGAGCGGGGCACGGATTTTCATAATTCTGGTATTTTTCCTTATTTCTGCTCCCACAGGGTCCTCAATCGTGGCCAAGTTTATCTGGGAGAGTGAGGATGCCACCCGGCAACGATCAGCGATGAAGAGGGAGGATAAGAGCCTATGACCATCCTGCTTCTCTCTATGATTCTTGCTCTTGGCTGCTTTGCATTGCTCTCCAGGGATTTGTTGCATTCAGTGATTGCCCTTTCTGCACTCAGCATGCTCAGCGCCCTGATGTTCACGATACTTAGAGCTCCAGACGTTGCCATCACCGAGGCAGCTGTAGGAGCCGGAGTTTCCACCATCATCTTTGTATGGGCTATCCGCCATACACGAAGAAGGAGTAAAGATTAATGAAACGAACATTGTTCATCATGAAAATCATATTCATACTCCTTGCCCTAGCCCTAGCCATCTTCCCGGTCATCCTCTCCTCCCACCCCTGGCCGGAGGCATCGAGGGACTATCTCTCTGAACATGCCCTCACTGACACGGGAGCCGTGAACACTGTCAGCTCAATTTACCTGGGGTATCGTGCAATGGATACCTTGGGGGAAACCTTGGTCTTGCTGGTCTCCATCACCGGTACGATGGGGATCCTGATCAACCTTGGAAGGGAAAGCGAGGAAGAGGAAGCGGTGAGTTTCTCCCTCGCTCCCGAAAAACGACCCACCAATGCACAGAGGACCCACCTTCTTGAGGTGGTTTCCTCAAAGCTTGGCCCGGTCGTCTTGCTCTTTGGGTTCTATGTCATGTTGTATGGGCATATCTCACCAGGAGGAGGGTTCCAAGGTGGGGTAATTGTCGCCTCAGCCATCGTTTTCCTTGCCTTGGGAACCGAGACGCAAACCAAACTGACCAACACCAATGTACTGGGAAGAATAGAGGCTCTATCCTTCCTTGTACTTATAGTGGCAGCTACCAGTGGGGTTTTCTTCGAAAGCGGGTTCTTCGGTAACCCGATCAAGAGTGGTTCTTCCCTCTCTGCAAACTTCATCATCCTCTTGAACATCATCATCGGACTGAAGGTGGGGACAAGCATAGCGGTCATGTGTATCGCCATGATGGGAGGACGCCGTGGTCATTGAACGCATTCTGATCTTCTTGCTTGCCCTGATAGGTTTCACTGCCATTGTTGGGGCAAAGAATATCATCAAAAAGGTGTTCGGACTCAATATCCTGAATGCTGCAGTGGTACTGCTCTACATACTGGAAGGTAGCAGGATCGGGGACCAAGCCCCTATCCTGGGGGAGGGGATAACCAACATGGTAGACCCAGTTCCCCAAGCCTTGATGCTGACCGCTATTGTCATTGGTGTGTGTGTTACTGCTCTTGCCTTGGCTCTGGCAGTTCGGTTATACAAGGCAACCGGTTCCTTGGAGATAGACACGATCAATGAGAGGTTGCGTAGTGAGCATTGAGAGCCTCTTCCTCAGCCCAGTCTACCTTCCCATGCTTGGTGCTGCACTCATTCTGGTTACCAAGCACTTCTTTACAGACAGACAAAGACGAGCTGTGGAATACCTCTCTGCCCTTATTGCATTCATTATCCCACTCATTGCCTTCATATTCCTGATCAAGCCGGTTCTAGCTCATCACCAGGTGCATATGATTCTCGGAACCTGGGAGACTACACTGGGTATCCACTACCATTTTGACGGGCTCTCCTTCCTCCTTATCACCATCAATCTCCTGGTCAGTATCCCAGTTTGGCTCTACTGCAGAATAACAGGCCCCCATCAGGAAACATTCACGATAATCTTCCTCATCCAAAGCGCATCCATCGCCGCCACCAGTCTTACTGCTGACCTATTCAACCTGTTTGTCTGCCTTGAGGTAATGGGGGTAACCAGCTATGTATTGGTTGCCAGTAGTGAGAAGAACAAGGCAATACTCTCCTCTTTCACCTACCTACTCTTCAGCGCCACGGCAATGGTATTCTTCCTGATAGGAACATTCGGACTCTATAGAATCTCAGGATCCCTTGCCTACGACACCATCGCCCAGGCAAAGAACTTGCTCTCGGGATCCGACCTCCTGGTTGCACGTCTCTCACTTGTCCTGATTGTCGTATCGGTGCTCCTAAGAACTGCAGTCATTCCACTCTCAGGTTGGTTGGTAGGCGCACACTCGAATGCACCCCATGCAGTTTCAGCCTTGCTTTCTGGGGTGTTGATAAAAATACCCCTCTTTGCCTTGGTTCGTCTTTTACTGCTGGTTACCGGTACCGAGTTGCTTGGCTCCATCCTTGCATGGGCAGGAGGGATTTCCACCCTGCTGGGTATTCTCCTGGCACTCAGGGAGCACCACACAAAGCGTTTGCTTGCCTATAGCTCAGTCAGCCAGATTGGGTATGTCGTGACTGCCTACGGATTGGCCTTGGCATCAGGTCTTGAGACTGAAGAGGGTGCACTACTGCTCGCTCTTGCCCTTCTCTATGCTTTCAGCCATGCCTTGGCAAAAGCCACACTCTTCATGACGGTGGGACGTGCCTGTGACGCAGTGGGTAGCAAAGACTTGCATGTGGCTCGAGGGGCTCTTTCAGCGTTGCGTGCACAAGGTGAAAGATTCCCCATTACAGGCATAGCATACCTGGTTGCATTTCTCTCGATCAGTGCACTTCCCCCCACCATTGGTTTCTGGGGAAAGAATTCACTCGTATACCTATCAAAAGGACATGGGGCAAACTACCTATTGAGTATTACTTCAGTATTTACCATTGTTGCATATCTTAAGCTCTCTGGTATCTTTCTTCCAAGGAAGAACCAAGAAACTCAGCATGTGGAACCTTCGTCTACTGCTCTCACCTCTCTCTCGCTCATTTTCCTTACATTACTCCTCCTTGCCGGAGGGTTTTGGTATACTGATCTCCAGACGTTTGTGGTCCAGGTTCTCTCTCCACTGGGAGCTACGAATGCAACACTGACCAGTTATTCAGCACTCCAGGATTTACTGAAGACAGGACTCACCACCACTATCGCTCTGCTACTCTTTTTCATTGGATCCAAAACCAGATTGGAAAGGTATTTTGAAGCAAGAAGGGAGTCAACAGCATCATTCCCCAATCTCTTCTTCGGTTTTGCATTGATGGTTGCTGTCATGGCTTGGTGGCTCCTCTTTCCGGGAGGAGCGTTATGAACATAACCCACACCATACTCTTCTCCCCAGTATTTCTCCCTCTTCTCTCAGCAGCAGGGATACTCTTTATCAAGAGCTTCTGCCCGACGGGCATCAGGAGAGTTGCGGAGTATTTGGGAATACTGATAGGAATGGTACTCCCCCTACCTCTGGTTCTCACGCTCTACCCCATCCTGCAGAACCAAGGGTACATTGAGACAACCATTGGAGGGTATGCAAAGAGTATCGGCATCGTCTACCGTTTTGATGGAATGAGCTTGCTCCTGATTTTCCTGGCTGCAGCGATCACCATCCCCTCCTGGATTTTCTCCCGTAAGCAAGGACCTGGACATAGCTATTTCACAGCACTGATGCTCATCCAGAACGCTTCCATAGCAGCAATCGGTATGGCCAGTGACCTTTTCAACCTTTTTGTCTGCCTCGAACTCATGGGCGTAACTGCCTATGTCCTGATTGCAACCGGAAAGAAATCCAACGCAGCCTATGCATCATTCTCCTATCTTATGCTCTCATCGTCTGCAATGGTATTTTTCCTGCTCGGTACCTTCGGTCTCTACAAACTCACCGGTTCACTCAGCTATGAAGGGATTTCCAGGGGATTGGAAGCTATCTCTGGAAGAAACCAATACGTTGCACTTTTCTCCCTGCTTCTGATCATTGTCCCGGTTCTATTACGCGTAGCAGTTATGCCGCTCTCCCTGTGGTTGGTAGATGCGCATGCAAAGGCGCCGCATGCTGTTTCAGCGCTCCTCTCGGGAGTGCTGTTAA
This sequence comes from Sphaerochaeta sp. S2, assembly GCF_016406725.1. Lineage (GTDB taxonomy): Bacteria > Spirochaetota > Spirochaetia > Sphaerochaetales > Sphaerochaetaceae > Sphaerochaeta. Next base: position 6,691 of record NZ_JAEKNT010000188.1, read on the forward strand.
AAGTGCCTCTCTTTGCACTGCTGAGAGTCTTTACGCTCTCTCCGCTTGCCACTCAGCTTGCCCTTCCGGTCAGCTACGCTGGAGCTGCAACAGCCTTGATCGGAGTGTTGCTTGCTCTCTCCCAGAGTGATGCAAAGCAACTGCTCGCTTATCACTCCATCAGCCAGATAGGGTATATCGTAAGTGCCTGGGGGTTGGCTCTGCATGCAGGGATCACCACATCAACAGGGGCACTGCTTCTTTCAGCCTCCTTCTTCCATGCATTCAGCCATGCACAGTTCAAGGCCTTGCTCTTTCTTACCATCGGAAAGGCTACTGATGCAGCAGACAACCGCAATGTCTATACACTAAGAGGAGCAAACCAAGCACTACGAAATGAAGGAGAGAGAATACCGCTTACGATGCTCTGTTTTCTCGTCGGTGCACTTTCCATTTCTGCACTTCCCCCGTTCAATGGTTTTTACAGCAAGACATTGGTTACCTACACGCTCAAGGGAAGTATGCATTATACCTTCCTGACCCTTGCCTCAGCGGGAACCATTGCTTCGTTTATCAAGCTTTCACGGATTTTTCTTCCATCCAAACAACCAGTGATGCGTGCAGTCAGCAAAGAGAGGAAACGATTTCCCGTCTCCACACACCTCTCATTTATCCTGCTTGCCCTCTCCTGTCTTGCTGTCGGTATCTTCAGTGAACAGATGATATTATTCATCACCCAACTGATTAACCCAGAAGAAGCCAATGTTTACAGCAATACCTTCTTCTTTACACAGGACAAACTGATCAAGACTGCGCTGACCGTCCTCGCAGGCATAGTACTCTTCAGTCTTGCTGTTACCAAACCAGGACAGTATGTATTGCACTTCTTGGAGAAGAGACGAGGAGGATTTACCGATCTCTTCCTCGGATTTGCCGTTGCACTCGGGGCTCTTGCTTTGATTGCATGGTAAAAAGAAAAGTGCCACAACACATTTCTGGCTGCAACACTCTTCTCTACGCTATTCTCTTGGATGGTTGTTAGTTCAACAACATATCCAGGTCCACCTCACAGGCAATGGTGGGAGTTTCACTTCCCCAGTTCTCCAGAACTGCAGGATGGATTTCTCCAAATACCCCTACCTCTTGTTCGCCTAGCATAATTCTGGCACAACGACCTTCTATGAACCGGCCATCGCCTTCCAAGGCTGCAAGTTGATACTCCTTGCCGAGGAAGTAGAACAGGGTGTTCACTATCGAAGAGACCTCGTTGTAGCCCATCACACTGTCACTGGCAAGGAAACCAAGACTATTACGGGTTGTGGTCCCACTATTCTCGTTCTCATCGAGGAATGCAATCTTACCCACTTCGAAGATCTTGTGTGGGAAAGGTGCATGGGCACTGACACTCTCACTCTCCAACAGGGAGGGGATTACCGAGGGGCGCACCACCTCATAGTTCTCACTCATTGGATTGGAGATGAAGATGCATTTTTCAGCAGGGAACTGCATGTTGTCCACATATTCCCGCTTGGAACCAAGATAGTTGTACATCATCTCCTGGAATCCAAGACCCACCATCAAGTCCTTGACCTTGCGGCCCAACTCCTCAGCTGGGCTTAGTCGTCCAACCGTGAAATCC
>NZ_JAEKNT010000189.1 GCF_016406725.1 Sphaerochaeta sp. S2
AAATTTGTATAAGACCCAGCCACTGCAGAGCCTCAGATTGGCGATAATCCTGGAGAACTGGAGCCCCGTTTGTACAAATACCATCTGTAATATCAGGCCAATTGTGTAAAGAAATAAATTGAGTGTCCAATACCCAATTCCTGGAACCTGCCGTTTTGAAATTATCCATGCATAGCACATGACCAAAAAAACAAGAAGTGATACACATTTTGAATAATGATTCCCTGCGACATTGATGCTCCCTTGCTCGTATATCCTATCAGAATCATACGGTCTGTAGGATATGTAAGCAAGAAAAACGTAAGAAGTTAGAGAGAAGTTTTACAAGAAAAGATTCGTTTGTCTATATTACGCTTTAAAAATTGATACATAGAAAAGGGAGTCTCGCGACTCCCCATGTCATCATTCATATACATCCCCAAGAGCTCTTGGTGCCTTCGTCTTCGATGAGAAAAAGAGCAGCAAGACCAAGGTAACGATATAGGGAAGGGTAAGGACGAGGTCCCCAAAGGAAGATGGCAATTCCAGCTTCTGTACCAGCACATATCCAGCACTCCGGGCAAAACCGAAAAGAATACAAGCAAGGAATGTCCGGCTAATTTTCCAAGAACCGAAGATATAGGCAGCAATGGCAAGATAACCAAAACCCATGTAAATGTTTGGAGAAAACGTGGTAGAGATGGAGTAGGCGAAACACATACCACCAAGGCCTGCCAGTGCACCACTGACCAATACTGATACGAAGCGGATTTTCATGACATTCCCACCGGCAGCAGCAACTGCATGGGGGTTATCCCCACATGCTCGGATATGCATACCGAATGGAGTCTTGTAATAGATGTAAGCCATAAGAATTGCAACCGCGACAATAATCGGAATAAAGGTGTACAGATCAGTAAACACTGCTCCCAGGATAGGAATTCTTGAGAGAAGGGGAACGGTAACCTTTGGGAAGATCTCCAAGAGGAACTTGTTTGATGGTTGTCTAAAGACTGATGCATTAATCTGGTTTGCAAGAAAGGCTGTGAGGGCTACACTGAGCATATTGATAACAACACCGCTGATAACCTGATTTGCCTTGAACTTGATACACATCAGTGCATGGAGTGAGGCAAGCAATGCCCCTCCGACCATTGCAAATGCCAAGGAAGCATAGATAAGCAAGAGTGGGTTCCCCGTAATGACACTGCTCAAGAGAGCATAACTCAGCCCTCCTGCAAAGGCACCAAAGCCAAGCAGTCCCTCAAGGGCTAGGTTTATCACTCCACTTCCCTCACTGTAGATGCCCCCGATTGCGATAATGAAGAGTGGGATGGAGAATGCGATTCCTTCGATGATAATGCTGTCCATACTCAAACCTCCTCAGCTT
>NZ_JAEKNT010000190.1 GCF_016406725.1 Sphaerochaeta sp. S2
ATGCACTGGCAACCATCAGCCCCGCTGAGCTGGATATCCTGCGTGCAGAACTCGGACTTGATGACCCGTTCATGACCCGCTACGTCTCCTGGATTACCAATCTGGTGCAAGGCGATTTCGGCTATAGCTTGCAAAGTGGTGTAGCCGTCAGTGAGTTGCTGGGAAATACCCTTCCAGCTACCTTGGAACTGTCGATTACTGCCCTCTTGATTTCCACCTTGCTGGGGAGTTTACTGGGTGTTGTCTCTGCCCTGAACAAGGGGCGTATTGGAGACAATGTACTTACCGTCGCCGGTATGGTGGGAGTGGCCATTCCCCAGTTCCTCTTCGGCCTCATTATGATTGTGCTCTTCGTATTCAAGCTGGGATGGCTTCCGGTGGGTGGACGCATGACACCGGGCAATGAAGTGTTCTTCCATCGTCTCGACCACCTTATCCTCCCTGCAATCGTCCTAGGCCTTTCGATGACAGCCGGTGTCATGCGCTATTCAAGGGCAAGCATGCTCGACTCCCTAAACAAGGAATTCATCAAGACTGCACGCAGCAAGGGGTTGCCTGAGTGGCGGGTGAACCTGGTGCATGGGCTGCGCGTGGCAATGACCCCGGTGGCCGTCCTCATCGGCTTCCGACTTCCCATGCTCATCGGCGGCTCGGTGGTGATCGAGCAGGTCTTCCAGTGGCCTGGGGTAGGGCAGATGTTCGTTGCTGCTGTACGCAGCCAGAACACTCCCATCATCATGATGGTTGCCTTCTTCAGTGTGCTTATTGTCTTGATCGCCAGCATCCTGGTCGATATCGCTACCGCCTTGCTCGATCCTCGAGTCAAGCTTTCCTAGGAGGTTCCTATGGCAAACAAAGCATTGCAACGCAAAATGGATCGCCTCCTCCTTCTCGAGGAACAGGGCAAGCTCTCCTCCTCGAATACCAGCCGCACTTTACGTAAGTTATCTGCCAACCCCTTGGCGATTATCGGTTTGGTTCTCTTCATGCTCATGTTTCTAGCCTGTATTGCCGCTCCCCTGATTAGCTCTTATGGACCCAATACCATCGACCTGCGCAACCGCCTCGTACCTCCCGGAGAGGGACACTTGATGGGGACCGACCAAATTGGGCGTGACATCTATACTCGTATTCTTTATGGCGGACGTATTTCTATCTTCGTGGGACTCGGCTCAGCCTTGGGAGCAGCGTTCATCGGAGTCTCTCTTGGCACCTACGCCGGATACCGACGGGGCCTACTCGATGCCACGGTCATGAAGGTGAGTGAAATTATGATGAGCTTTCCTCAGATTATTCTGGTTTCCATTCTAGTGACAATCGTGGGGCAGAGTCTCTGGAACCTTCTTTTAATCTTTATCCTTACCGGATGGCCGAGCATGTACCGTATGGCCCGTTCCCAGATGCTCAGTATCCGGGAACAGGAATACATCCAGGCCTTGCAGGCATTCGGGATCAGTAAGTTCGTGATCAGCTTCAAGCATATGCTTCCCAATGCCATCGGTCCCATCTTCGTCAATATTACGCTCTCCACTGCGATGTTCATCCTACAGGAAGCAGCCTTGAGTTTTCTTGGTCTTGGTGTTCCCCTGGAACAGGCCACCTGGGGAAATATTCTCAATGTTGCCCAGGACCTCAACATCCTGCGTGATGCATGGTGGGTGTGGCTCCCCGTCGGTTTGGTCATTACCATCTTTGTCATGGCCATTAACTTCATCGGTGACGGTTTGCGCGATGCTGCCGACCCCACTCAGGTAGGTTGATATGGAACAGAATGTCGTACTGGAAGTAAAAGACCTATGTGTCAATTTTTATACCAACCAGCGGTGCAATAAGGCGCTGCGTAATGTCTCCTTCTCCATGAAGAAGTCCAGAACACTCTGTATCGTGGGTGAGTCAGGCTGTGGAAAGAGTGTGACAGCCAACTCCATCATGCAGTTGCTCCCTGAGCTCAGCCGTATAGAAAATGGTACCATCACCTACTATGGAGCAGAGGGCCCTGTTTCCATTGAAAGCCTCAAGCGTAACGGGCGGGTGATGCGAGGTCTCCGAGGACAGGAGATCGCAATGATCTTCCAGGATCCCATGACTGCATTGAACCCGGTGTTTACCGTAGGGTTTCAGATTGATGAGATGCTGCGTAACCACAAGCCCCTGAGCAGGAAAGGGGCAACCCAGAACTCCATCCGCTTACTCAAGGATATGGGAGTCCCTCTTCCAGTGCAGCGGGTACATGAGTATCCTCACCAGTACTCCGGAGGTATGCGCCAGCGTGCCATGATTGCCATGGCCATGGCATGTGAGCCGAAAGTGCTCATCGCCGATGAGCCGACCACTGCCTTGGATGTGACGATCCAGGCCCAGATCTTCGAACTCATGCTTACCCTCAAGCGTGAGAAGGAGATGGCAATTCTCCTGATCACCCACGATATGGGAGTGGTTGCTGAGATGGCTGACGATGTGGCAGTCATGTACATGGGCAACATTGTGGAGAGTGGGACGGCCGAACAGGTGATGGCCTCTCCCTCCCATCCGTATACCAAGGCTCTGCTTGAGTCCATACCCGTGTTGGGCAAGGGGAAGAACCAGAAGCTGGAACCCATCAGGGGTACCACCCCTGACCCGTACAACCGTCCGGTTGGGTGCCAGTTTGCTCCCCGCTGTGATTATGCCACTGAGCAGTGTCGTCAGGCCATGCCTGATGAGACCAACATCGAACAGGACGGACACATGGTCCGCTGCTTCAACTACAAGGAGCTGCTCAATGGCTGAGAATCGTGAAGTGTTGATGAAAATAGAGAACCTGAAGACCCACTTTCCGGTGAAGAAAGGAGTCTTTAAGCGCACTGTGGGGCACGTGAAGGCGGTCGATGGGGTGAATCTTGAGATCTATCGAGGCGAGACGCTGGGAATAGTTGGTGAGTCAGGGTGTGGAAAGACCACCTTGGGAAAATCACTGCTGCGTCTTACCCAACCAACCGAGGGCAAGGTCACCTATACATTCCCTAACGGAAAGAAGGATGTGCTGCAGCTCAAGGGAACGGAGTTGGACGAAGCCCGTAAACACCTCCAGATTGTCTTCCAGGACCCGTACTCCTCCTTGAATCCCTCCTTCACCATTTTTGGTTCCTTCAATGATCCGTTGAAGAAGTTTGGGGTGAAGGGAAAGAAGGAACGTGAGGAGTTGGTTGCACGCCTGCTTTCTGATGTCAATCTTCCCCGCGACTACATGACTCGGTATCCCAATGAGTTTAGCGGGGGGCAGCGGCAGCGTATTGGCATTGCCCGTGCTCTTTCGGTGAATCCTGAGTTGATCGTCTGTGACGAAGCGGTTTCCGCCCTCGATGTTTCCATCCAGGCGCAGGTGCTGAAGTTGCTCAAGAAATTGCAGGCTGAACGCAACCTTACCTATCTCTTCATCACCCATGACTTGTCGGTTGTGGAGTACATTGCCGACCGCATCGCAGTTATGTATCTGGGCAAGGTGGTGGAGCTTGCTTCGACAGAGGAGTTGTTCAAGCACACCATGCACCCCTACACAAATGCACTGCTTTCAGCAATCCCCATTGCTGATATCACCAAGAAGAAGAAACGCATTCCCCTACAGGGGGATGTCCCCAGTCCGATGAATCCTCCCTCGGGCTGTCCGTTCCATCCCCGGTGTTCGTTCTGCCAGGAGCGGTGCAAGCAGGAAGTACCCCAGTTGCGACCGCTTTTCATCAATGGATCTACGCACTATGTAAGTTGTCACTTTGGCGAGGAGTTTGCCAGAGGAGATATTCCTTCATGAGTCATATTTTTAAGGAGCCTACTACTATGCATTCAAAAACCAGTGTTTCACACATCAAGGGTGTCATCCCTGCAATGTTCAGTACGTTCGATAAGAACGAGCAACTGGACCTGAACCGTGCCCGCGTTCTGGTCGATTATTTGATCAGGGAAGGGGTGCACGGTCTCTATATTACCGGCAGTACGGGGGAAGGGTTCCTCATGAGTGACGAGGAGCGTAAGACGTTTGCCCAGGCTGTGGTCAGCCACGTGAATAAGCGTGTGCCGGTCATCGTACATGTGGGGGCTATCGGAACATTGAGGAGCATTGACTTGGCAAGCCATGCCCAACAGATCGGGGCCGATGCCATCAGCAGCGTTCCTCCGTTCTACTACCACTTCAGCGGGGATGAGATCTACCGCTACTACAGCGATATCTCCTCTGCCGTAGACCTTCCCATGATCGTCTACAACATCGCGCTTGCCGGGTTGATGGACAATTCATTGGTCCTTCGCCTTGCTTCCATCGATGGGGTGTGCGGGTTGAAGTTCACTGGTACCCAGCACCATGACATGGCTGCACTCAAGCAGGAGCTTGGCCCTGATTTCATGATCTATTCCGGTTGCGACGAGATGGCAACCCAGGGATTACTTGCTGGTGCCGATGGGATTATCGGTTCCTTCTACAATATCATTCCCGATACCTTTGGGGAAATCTACCAACTCTGTGTTAATGGTGAGTATCAGGAGGCGTTCGAAATTCAAAAGATTGCCACCAGTTTCATTCTCAAGGCCGTCAAGTACGGTCATTTTGGGATCATGAAGCAACTTATGATGGACACTGGTATTGATGTTGGGTATGTACGTCGTCCCTTTGTTCATCCTGATAGCCAAATGATGGCTGAGATGTGGTCCTTCCTTGATGGGCTACAGCAGAATCATGTGGATACTCACATGGGATTTATCTCCAGGAGGGGAAAATAGCTCGATTGAAAAGAAAGATATAGTTGGGTATTATAAATAAATTTTGGTTGGTGAGTAGGAAATGATATGAAGAATCTGAAGAACAAGAAACTGTATTTGCAGGTCTATGAGGAACTCCGTGGGTATATTGTGCAGAATAATCTCCGCCCTGGGGACAAGCTTCCGACCGAGATGGAGATGGCTTCTGCGCTTGGTGTCTCTCGCAATGTGCTGCGCGAGGCAATCAAGACGTTGGAGATCATCGGGGTTGTTTCGAGCAAGCCCGGGGTAGGAATAGTCGTCAACAGTTTCAACTCCAATTTTCTCTCTAGTGTCATTTTCCTGAATCTTATCGGGGATGATGTCGATTTGGTCAGTCAGTCCCAGCAGGTACGCAAGGTTTTGGAGTTGGGCTTTGCTCGTGAGAGCTTCGAGTCCATGACCAAAGGGCAGATTGCTGAACTCGAGGAGATTCTCAATACAATGAAAAGGGCTGACAACCATATCGATTTCTATACCTTGGATGCCAACTTCCATAAGGTCATATTGAGGAATATCAAGAACGATGTGCTTATTGCCTTTGTCGATTCTGCCTGGAGCTGTGATCGCTACTACCGTTCCAAGTTTATTGATGACGGCAATCTGCGCTATGACAAGCATAAGCGTATTCTCGATGCTCTCAAGGCACATGATTTTGAGGCTTTCGAGGCAGCACTTATCTACCACTTCTCCTACAACTTCAAGGAGTCCATCGGAGTCCGGGAAGAGTAGGCGAGGTAGCGCATGCATCTGCATTAGTGTAATTTTGCTTTTTACTACCGGAGATACCCGAGCGATGAATTCCCTAAGAAGAATCCCGTAAGCCTCACAAGAAAACTCAGTGTCGTCTTCGTTGGCTTGTAATTGTTTTGCATTTTTTTCTCATAAGGTGATCGTATTCTTACTGAATGGATAAGAATCTTCCATTATCCCTTGGCTTATTCCACACTCTTGAGTTAGTACCATGTAGTTGGGTTTCTAAAGCACTCTTCAACCCTTGAAAGGGATTCCATAGCCTTACATCTTTGGAGGCGAAAATGGATGTCAAAGTTGAACTATATATACTTTCTTCATCTGGACAAAGGCGACAGACAGCATTAGGGTTCTTCATTCAGATAGCCCGTTAACTAAGTCGAAGCGATCCAGGTTGAGTTATCCAACCTGCTTCTCTTGTTGGAATGGTAAGATGAAGGGGAAAGATTTCCGGTTCTGAGTGCGGGGTATATCGATTGAAATGATGATCCAAATTTCGTAATACCTTTTGGGGTCTCTGAGCGAAAATAAGAAATATTCTATCATAAAATAAAATATTATAATAAGTTAAATAGAAAGTCTATCGCAGATTTATCTTGATGGACTAGCTACACTGGATAATAGGAAGGGTATCAAGTATACGGCAAGCACTCACCATGAGATTCTCAGGATCAAGGAAGAGATCGGGAAGGATTTCAAGGTATACTCTGGTAGTGATGAGATGGCACTTTCCGGTTTGGCCTATGGTAGTGATGGTCTTATCGGCAGCTTCTATAATGTCATTCCAGAACTGTTCATTGGTCTCTATAACGCATATAAGAGAGGTGACTGGGAACAGGCTAAACTCTTGCAGCGGCAGGCTGATGCCATCATCTTCTGTGTCCTAAAGTATCCCATGCATGCAAGCATGAAGTGTATGCTCAGTTGGATCGGTATAGATGCAGGAACCGTGAGAAGACCTTTCTCTTCACTTGATGGTGAAGCAGAAAAGAATCTCAAGAAAGAACTACGGATAATTCGTGATGCCTATAGCATCAAGGACGTAGCGGTATTGGAAGCGCTCTAACAATCCCTTCCTAGATTTGTTGGTTATTCGCTGAATCGAGTGGGTAACCCTACATGATGGTGGCTTTAGGAAGTGCAAGCTCTCCACAGACAAAATAGATCATTGCCATGAAATTCTTCATGTTTTTGAACCCTCTTGC
>NZ_JAEKNT010000191.1 GCF_016406725.1 Sphaerochaeta sp. S2
GTCTATGAGGATACCGCCTACTGGGATAGTGAGAAGAAACAAGGGCGGCACCGCCGCAAGTGTATCGGCAAGAGGGGACCTGAGGGCAAGATCATCTACAACGAGTATTACCTTTCCCGTCAGGAAGCATCCCGGGTCCAGGAACATCCGCTTCCTGTTGTTTCCAGGACGACGCTCCTTGGCCAGGATCTCATCCTTGACCCCATCATTGCCCGTACTGGGCTGGGGAAGGTTCTCACCAAGGTGCTGGGACCACAGGATGCTGCGTATGTCCTGGGACTTGCAAAATACTCGGTGTGCACCGGGAAGCCTCTCAGTTATGCAGAGTCCTGGCTTGATGAGAGAGGATTTGACGGGTCCCAGCTTTGCTCCCAGAGAATAACAGAACTGCTGAGGAGGCTCGACAAGGATGCCCAGAACACCTTCTTCTCTTCGTGGATAGAGCGGAACAGGGAGAAGAAGAACCTGCTGTTCGATATCAGCAGCATCTCCAGCCATGCGAAGGACAACCCGTATGTCGAGTGGGGCTACAACCGTGACAAGGAGAAGAAGCCCCAGATCAATATAGGCCTGCTCAGCTCGTATGCCACCCATCTCCCCCTATGGTTCTCAGAGCTGCCGGGAAGCATGAATGACTCGATTGTCCTGCAGCAGGTGCTCGAACAGCTGAAGAAGCTGGAGGTCCCCTCCTCGGTGATCATAGGGGACAGGGCATTCTGCTCTGTCGACAACATCGCACAGCTTACTGACCACGGCCACAAGTTCCTCATCCCTGTTCCCTCAAACGTCACATGGGCACGGGAACTCATCGAGAAGCACCGCCATGCGATCCAGCGGCCTGGCACCCTCATCCCGACCGATGACAAGGATGCCATCATCTATGGCCTGAAGACCATCAGGAAGACCGAACAAGGAAGGATGTGGGCCCACATATACTTCGATGCAGCGAGAAAGGAGCGGGACGTCGCCCGTCTCATGAGAAAGCTGCAGCAATGCATGGTTGAGCTTGAATTGCAGCAACCCATCAAGAACAACCAGTCGTACTACGACCGGTACTTCGAGGTGAAGGAGACCCCGAAAAGGGGAAGGAAGGTGCTTCTCAAGGATGAAGAGGTCCAGTCGTTCATCGACGGGCAGAGCGGCTACTGGGTCCTGTACACCAATGCCGAGAAGGATCCAGCTGAAGCATTGTATGCATACCGGCAGAGAAATGACATCGAACTGCTGTTCGACGACATGAAGAACATCATCGACTGCAACAGATTGAGAGTCCACACCGAGCAGGTGATGAAAGGCAGGCTTTTCATCAATTTCGTTACACTGATCATCCTGACCGCCCTGAAGGAACGAATCAAGCAGATCCCCGCGAAACAGCGGAAATACTGGAACCACCGTGAGATCCTGGACAAGGTGAATACCTACTCGAAGATTCACTACCGGGGGAAATACAAGGATGTGTATACCGTCCCCACGAAGGCTCAGCGGCTCATCTTCGATCTGTTCAGTGTTGAGTATCCATGGAAAGGCAAGCTGATGAATGTAGGGGATGAAGATCCGTTCGAGACTGATTGTCCGCTCTCATAGTTACAAAACTTCGGGAATTTGGGATACTCTTGTTTTGTAATTTTTTTGAATGTTGTACTGAAAGTATGACAACATCCAACGGAATCCATAGAAAGAGGAGCTTTCTCAAGATATTCATGGAGCCAGATCTCGAAACAGGGGTTAGACCAGCCTGTGTGGATATGGTTCTTTTTTGCTTCATTAATTATGGTGTCAAAACCTTTGACTTCATCCCGATCAAAAACAATCCAAGGAATTCTGTATTGTGCATTCTTATCTAATTCTTCAAGACATCGTGATACCAAATTCTTAGTTTCAATCTTAGGGAGAACCTTTATTACCAAGCGATTTTGCAAATCTTTTGGAAGTGAGTCACGTATTCCTTGGAAGTAATTCAACTCTGTCTCATTTGTGTCTGTCAGAATGAGATAATATCCTAAATCAGGTATCCTGAACGCCCGTTTGCTTCTTGGACTCCTCTTGCCATCATGCTGTTTCTTACTCATAGGGCTGATTCCCCTCAGCCGCAGCGAAATCCGGAAAGATTATCTTGATGCTATTCAACGATGGAATGGCACCATATTTCCCGAGGAGATAATTCTTTTCATAATGCTCATCTTTACGAATCTTGGTGCCCTCATCTGGTTTGAAGTCCGCGAGAGAGTAGAGGGTACTTTCTCCCACTGTGCTTTTTGCAGTAAACCAGATCTCGTCACGACGCAGGCTCTTGTTTGAAAGATGCCACGTATCATGTGTTGTGAAGATTAACTGAGCATGATTTGGATTGGTGCTTTGATCTGAAAATAATCTTATGAGATTACGGACAAGCAATGGATGTAATCTGGAATTTAATTCATCGACAAAGAGAACCGTCCCATGTTCCAAAACATTCATGAGAACAGGGTAGAGAGAAAACATTTTAATGGTACCAGCGCTCTCCTGTTGTAGCCCGATTCCGATTAAATCATCACTATCAACCGCTTGGTGCAATGATTCAATATGAATACGTTTTGGAGAGTCATCTTCTTCTGATGGAATTTCTTCAATTTTGAACCCTTTTATTGATTCATCGAATGAGGCAAAGAATTGTAGTACTCGATTTTGGATTTCCTTTTCTCTAAAGTTGATTGGGAGTCTATGGCAAAGGAAAAAGTTTTCGCCAGGGTCTCCATAGTCAGTGGTTTCACAAAGGTAGAACCATTGTGCGATTGTTTGGCACTTCTTCACTTTTAGTTTATTGCCTAAAGAGATGACCAGTACCTCTGGCTCTAACGCAGTAAGCAAGTTGTTCGTATTAGTCTTTGTAAGTCCGGAGAAATCATTTTCTTCCTCATTACGGCCTCTATAGAAGACAATCTTGCTTTTTCTTGCAGTCTTAGCCTTCTCGTTCAACCACTCTTCAACGATCCCTTTTTCGTCAACTGAAAAGCCGTAGTTGTAGGTTTTTAAGGTACTGGGATTAATACAATATACTTCAAAGGTTGCAGGCTCCATATTCTGTGTAGTCCAGGCAAAACGAGGAGGTTGTGGGAAATTTGAGGACTCATCAGATGTTTTCGCTGTATCAGAAGACCCCCCATATTGAAAAGAACTAACTATAAGATGTCGCATATAGGAAAAGGCTTTGTATACATTTGATTTTCCACTTGCGTTTGCCCCAAATATTGCACTAACAGGTAGCACTTTCTCATCTGCGAGTTGCACTACATGGTGTGAAAGTTCAGAAATACCAGTAGCTGAAAGATCAAGCGAAACCTCTTTGTGAAAAGATTTATAATTAGAGAAATTGAATTGTAATAGCATTGTGGTAGTTCCTCCATGTATTTAAACTATGCACCCAATTAGTGCATAAATCA
>NZ_JAEKNT010000192.1 GCF_016406725.1 Sphaerochaeta sp. S2
ATCTTATGCTGTTGAACATCGAATTACCTCAGCTACTATCATACAACGACTCTCAACTTTTAACTGCACCCGCAGTCATTCCAGCTGTAATATATTTTTGTGCGAAAAGATAGAGCAACAATAAGGGAAGAATGGTTATCACAATATCAGCAAAAATAAGATTCCACGATGAGGCATGAGCTCCATAAAAATTATATACTGTCAATGGAAGGGCCCATTTGTCACTACTGGAAAAATACAGTGGTATCTGGATATCGTTCCAGCTTCCTACGAAATTGAACACAACAAGTGTCATGGTAACAGGCTTCATCAAAGGAAAGAGTATCTGCAAGAAAAACGTCAAGGGCGGACATCCTTCCAACACAGCAGCTTCATCCAACTCTCTTGGAATGGTTTTTACAAACCCTGTATACAGGAATATGGACATAGGGAGTCCATAGGTAGCTGCTACCAATATGAGCCCAGCATAGGAGTTGAGTAACGACATATACTCGAGAACAAGATAGGTCGGTATGAATGCGACAGGAATGACCAACCCACTAAGAAAGAGATAATAGAGAACGGGCGCCCACTGCTTTCTTGATCTTCCAAGCACATATGCGGCGAGGGAGGCTAAGAGAATTATGATAATTCCTGAGCCAACTGAGATGATCAATCCATTATTGAATGCCCGAAGGATATTTGCGCTTTTAAAAACCTCCAGGTAATTTTCAAACTGCCAATCGGAAGGAAGTGAAATTGAGAAAAAACCTGCCTCTCTTCTCGTTTTAAATGAATTGATTACAACCATGTAGAGAGGAATGAAAAACACTAAACTTGCGAGCAAGGTCATTGTGTAAGAGGCCAAACGTAAAGGCTTTCTCATAATTCGATCTCCTTCTTTCGCAAGTAGGCAACTATTCCAAACGTGAGAAACGCAATGAGCAGGGTTGTGAATAAACCTACAGCTGAGGAGTACCCCAAATACCCGTTTCCAAAACTCTTATAGAGGAAGGTACTTAATACTTGCGTCTGGTCAGCAGGACCTCCATTGGTGGTTCCATACACTTGGGCAAATACCTTGATTCCTGCAATGATACTCAACATCAGTGTCACATTGATTGACTGTACAATGAGTGGAAGCGTTATATATCGTATCTGCTGGAGTTTATTGACTCCATCAATCTCTGCTGCTTCATAATAATCCCTGGGTATTGCTTGCAATCCTGCAATGAATATTGCCATGCTGAATCCAGTTTGTTGCCATATTTCCATGACACTGATGGACGTAAGTGAAAATCGAACATCAAAGAGCCAATCCTGTTGCAGATGACCAAGATGCAACCATTCGAGAGTGCTGTTGATCAAGCCATGGGTCGGATTATAGATCGACAGAAAAATAATCGCGAGCACAAGGGGGCTTATGGTTATCGGCATAAATATTATGGCACGGTTGATATGATTGAACCGAGTTTGTCGTTGTACAAGCAAAGCAAGCAGAAAACCTAACATATTCTTCCCAAGTACCGTTACAAAGGAAAAATAGAACGTGTTTTTAACCGCACGCCAAAAGTTTGGTTCAGAGAAAAGTCGTTTAAAATTATCCAAACCGATGAAATGCATATCATCGAAAAAGAATATTGACCAATCAGTAAAACCTAGTGCCAGACTTGCCACATTAGGAATGATGAAAAACAGAGTGAATAAACCTAACGCAGGAACTGCAAACCAGTAGGTGTAATAAGTGGATGTATACCTGTTCAAAAGAGGACGCTCCATGTGATGCTGTGGCAACCAAAACAGGCTGCCACAGCATAAGTATCAGTGTTTAGAAACCAGGAACACGACGGGCTTGTGCATCTGCAGCATAGGCTTCATACCAACGCTCTAGTGCTTCCTCAACTGAAAGACCAGCAAATAGGCCTTGTATCTGTTCATTGAACTTACCATAGAAGGGCTCCAATGGGGTCTCTCCGTTATAGGTACTATTATTGAAATCCCCAAGGGATGGGAGCATCTTTGCATACTCTTTCATCTCTTGGTTGAACGGGCTCATATTCAAAGAGAACCCAAGATCCGTATAGGGGACTGCTCCAGGTACCAATTCATAATAGGTCTTCAACGGTTTTTCAGTTAGCATGGTATTGATGAACTCTTTTGCAAGATCCAGATTTGAGCTATCTGCAACAGCAGAGAGATAGTTGGTGGCGGTTCCAAACAGTACATAGCCATCCTCAACATCATCCCAAAGTGGGGTATACATCATTCCAATGGCATCAACTGATTCTGGGTAGAACTCTTTGAGGGTGCCGTATGCATTGTCCAGCATTGCATAAAAAGCAACTTCACCATTTGCAAGAGCTTCAAGCGCCATATCATTGGTTGCGGACATATAATCTTTATTAATCAATCCCATTGTCTTGAGGGACAGCGCATTCTCCCATAGTGCTACCAGCTCTGGTACGTCACTTGGCATGAGTGTATTGGTGACAATACCTTCAACAACATCAGGATTATTCGCAAAGACACTCGTCATGGATGTAAGCAAAAGAATTTGTGCAGTCCAGACTTCCTTGTTGGAGATATATACTGGAGTATAGCCTGCATCCTTCACCTGTTTTAGCGCAGTTACAAACTGTCCATAGTCCATGATCGGTAAGGAAACACCACTTGCTTCCAGAACTTCCTTGTTATACAGGAGTCCCATGTTAGACTCCCCACCAAGTGGAGCTTTCAACACATTGCCTTGCCCATCCTTCGTAAGTGGTTTTGTGGTACTGGTAATTTTCTCTACCCAAGGTCCACTCAGCGGAGCAAGGTCCTTTGCAGATACATCCGTAAGCCCGAAGTTATGAACAATGATGTCTCCTGCATTGCCTGTGACCAACCGCGTGTTGGTCACATTGAGCATCTGGTCATCAGGAATTACATCATACTGCAAGGTAATACCCATGATCTCTGCAGCAGAATCGAGAGCTTTCCGGATATTTCCTGGACCTGCATCTCCAGAACTCATCATCACATGTAGAACTTGCTGTTTTTCTTGCTTCGCCCCAGTCTCTGACGTCCCTGCGGCACTCAAGAAACTAGTGAGCATCAGCAAAACGAGCAAAACACTTAGTAATCGTTTCATTATTGACTCCTTTTGTTTTCCGGACTTCTCAGCCCTTACTACTCTAGAGTCTTAAGCCTGTAGGTCAAGAAAGGAATGGAGAAAATGTTGAGAAAAGCTAGACAATTTCGGGTTTTCATTGGTCGATTGAGTTCAACGGTGCATCCCTGCCACTTGACCTGAACAAAGCCTGCCACTGAATTATGCAATCCCTGCCAGTAAGAGCTACTGACAGGGAAATTGGAAAGTATCAGGGTTTAGCTGAATGTCTGGAACGCAGGTCTTGTCCTTCAAGTCTCAGTATGTATGAAGAGGCCGTGACCCTTCCCAGGATAGCTTGTCCCAAGGCAACATTACCGATGACCTTGGGCCAATTCTCAACCGGTAATTGGGTGCAGATTATGGTTGACGTAGAGTCATAACGATTCTCCATCAGTTCCAGCAAGATTGAGGTCCACTGTTTCTCTGGTTGCTGACACAGCCATTCATCTATTACCAAGAGTGGGAACCGCGAATAATATCGCAGTTTTTTCTCATACTTTGGTGAATCATGTGAATAGAGATGTCCCAGCTCACGCATCAATGCCGGAAAGGAAACCACCTTGGTCCGGTACCCATGTAGACAAGCACGGTGGGCCAATGCCTTTGATATGAACGACTTACCCGTACCGGAAGCACCTACCACACAGACATTTGTATGGTTTTCGAGGTAGGTACAGGTGGCCAGCCTATCAATGGTAAGCTTGTCCAGGTTACGGTCAGGGTAGTATTCAATCTCATCAATATTAGCCACAGTATTGTGCAGCTTTGCCGTCTTCAGCAACCTCTGGGCCCTAGCATTTAGTCGTTGTAGCAATTCCTTGTTGGTAGTATCCAACAGCACATCCATCAATGGTACATGTTGCATGGATGGTGAGGAGAAAGCCTCAATCAATCCCAGGGAGATGCTTTCAGCTCCCAGTTGCTCGAAGTTCATCACCAGTTGTTTTTCCTTGTCTGTCATCGGGAACCTCCTGCATCGTGTGCGCAATAGAGGTCTCCAAGATCCTGCTCCTCCAGATCTTCCCGTGGATGCATCCCCTCAACGGGGACGATGGCATCCTTCAGGGTCTTGGCAATTGCATTGACAGCCTTGTACGAATGAATCCCGCTTTCCAAACCTTCCTTGCAGGCAGCCTCAAGGCATTCGGCGGTGTATTTGTTTGCTATACGTAGAATGCCCACACAAGATCGATAGGACTGCACCTCATACTCTCTGCTTGCCAGGACGTTTGAAATCATCTGTTCCGTGGCAGGACCAATCCTCCTTGCTTGGCTGAGAAAATGGTCGGAAGACCAGAGAAGATAGTCCCTGTGCCTCTCTGGGATATGCTCCGGCAAGGTGCTTTTCTGGCCTTTGAACTTGAGTCTTGGATGTTCTGCCACCAGGCTGTCCTTGTGGTATATGAACACTGTATGCGGGGTTGCCTTGACCGATACCTCGCTTTTAACCAGGTTAGATGGTAGGCTGTAGAACCGGTGATCGAACTCGATGTGATAGTCTTGGGCGACTGTTGCCGTAATCCGATCGAAGAGTTGAAAAGGTTTGCTCGGAAGCGGCAACAGTTCTGGTTGTTCCTGTTCAGTGAACAACCCAAGGCGTGAACCATCCTTCTTCTTGAAATCGGCGGCATTGAGCTTGTCCATGTAGTCCCAGATGCTTTGGTTCATCTCATCGAGTGACAGGAATTTCTGGTTGCGCAATGCAGCAATTATCTGCCGCGATGCATACCCAACAGCCCCTTCTACAACATTCTTGTCACGGGGAGCCTTGACTCTTGCCGGAACCACCACGGTCTTGTAATGCTGGGCAAGTTCAATCATCGCTGTGTTCAGCTCCGGTTCATACTTGTCTGGTTTCAATACCGCTGTTTTCAGATTGTCAGGCCGAAGAATAAGAGGGACCCCTGCAAAGAATGAAAGAGCATGGACAACACCAGTGACCCATGCAAGCATCTTTTCGTTTTCGAAGGCTTCTGCATAGAAATAGCCACTGAAAGGAAATGCAGCAACGAATAGATGACAAGGTATTGTCTCATCTGTCAGCCTGTCACTGAGAAGGATGGCGGAACCTGACCAGTCAAGCTCGAGGACCTCTCCTGGATGATGATCCTGCCTGAGGGAAATATTATTGTTTTTGGAATACTCACGTACAAGTGCATTGAATTGGCTTATGCTGTAGGGTTTCAATCCCAAACTCTTGCATTCTACCAAGTATTCAGTCCATACAAGGCCGCTGGTAACATGAGTTTTTTTCAGTTCCTTCACAACATGTGCAAAATCAGGAAGCAGATAGCTTGGGTCACGGACACCTTCCTGGCTGCAATGAAGGAGTTTCCTCAGGTCCTCGTTGGTGACATCCTCTGAAACTGGGAGTTGCAATCCCCGCTCTTTCGCTCGTTTGATGCAGAGTGCAACGGCATCCCTGGAGCAAGAAAGGCTGGTTGCAATCGATCGCTGGCTAAATCCTCCGCAATACAACCGCAGGATTTCCTTGAAATTGGTCATAATTGACCTCCTTGGATTGATATCTACATGCTATGCATGCATATCCAAGGTTTATCATCGCTTGGTTCCTACTGGTAGGATTTTCTCCGTTGGGTGGCTGGGTTTTTACCGGTCAACTGGCTGGGAACCGTCAGCGAACTCAGTCGATGACCAGTTGATCTTCTCACAAGAACTTGGGGAGTATGACAAGAGGATACGGATTGTGGAGATCAACGGCCCCATGTTCTTTGGATCGGTATGAGCTAAGACCTCTGTCAAGACAGGAAAGATAGAAAATAAGGAATTTCATGCTACCTGTTCTTTGGTATCGTCTTCCCCAACGGGGAAACATCCTTTTCTATAGACTTCATCCGGTATCTGATAATCCAGGCCTTGATGT
>NZ_JAEKNT010000193.1 GCF_016406725.1 Sphaerochaeta sp. S2
TGCCTATTCTTCTTGAATCGGTACCCGATTACAAAAAGACTAAGGGTAAGTAATGACATGACAAGCATATCTCGTGAAACAACCATTGGATCAATAGCAAATGGATGAATTGCTCCTGCTATGCCGACGACTGCGGTGGTATTGAACAGGTTGGAACCGATGACATTCCCGAGCGCGATATCATGCTCCCCTTTTTGGGCAGCAAGAATCGATGAGGCAAGTTCAGGAAGACTGGTTCCCATAGCGACAATGGTAAGACCGATGATCAAATCACTGACTCCAAAGTACCTGGCAATCTCCACAGCGCCCCACACCAAAACTCTGGAACTAAGAATTAAAAACAAGAGACCGAAAATCAAATAGAGTACTGCTCGTTTCATTGATAACGGGCTTGGAACCTCTTCATCAATCTCTTCAGCGAGTCGGTCGTTACCGTCTTTCAATCCTTGATACACGCTCCAGAATATCAAGAGAGCGAATAGTACCAGGATTAACGCTGCATCAAAATGAGATAGATTCAAGTCATAGAGCAATGCAACTGAAAGAAGCGTAAGCAATGAGAGTATAGGCAACTCTTTTTTCAAGATCTTCGAACTCACCGTTATTGGGCTTATAATGGCTGTAATCCCGAGAATGAGACCAATATTGGCAATATTGGACCCATAGGCGTTTCCCAGAGCTATACCTGGGCTTCCTTGCATAGCTGAGAGTGTGGATACCACCATTTCTGGTGCACTGGTGCCAAATCCTACAATGACCATTCCTATCAGGAGAGATGGCATGCCAAAATGGCGTGCAGTGGCTGCAGCACCATCTACAAATCTATCTGAACTCAATACCAGTACAATAAGGCCGCCAATAACGGCAAGAATTGGTAATAACATCTAATTTCCTTCCAAAAGCGACAGAACATTGCCAAGAATACTACATCCATGGATGTAAGGTTGATCTACGCTTCCTGTTTACAATATAGCAGTGTAATGAGATTTTTTTGCTTATTCAATCATCATCATTACCAGAAGTCATCAGCAAGTAGTGAATATTGTCTAGGTACTGTCGAGATTATAGGATTGTAACCCAGAGTGTGATAAGGGCGTCATACAATCCATGGATGATTACCAAGGAAAGGAGTGAGACGGATTTGATTTTTTCCCGAAGAAGACAGAAAAGAATGCCAAGAAATGTGGTCACAATAACCTGAAGAACATCACCCTGAAAACTATGGAACAGTCCAAACAATAGTGATGAGATAAGGATGGCGAACCATTTTGATTGATTTACTTCCAATAGCTTATGAAAGAGATATCCCCTGAATACAAACTCTTCCGCCAAAGCAACCGCAAATAGTGAATAGAGCAAATCAAAGGCAAATTGCCACACCTTGGTATAGCTTGTACTTCCAACCATTTCCTTGAATCCGAGAAGAATAGGAACCACAGTAAAAAGGAATGACATCAGGAAGGCAAGAATAATTCCGGTGAGAATCTGGTTTGACAACCTCACTTCTGATTTCATAAGAAATCGTATACGTTCATGATTGATACGCATCAGGAGTAACGGAACGATCATAAACAACCACTGGGAAGTGATCAACAAAACCATTCTCCAGCCAAGGGTTAGCTGCATCAGAATCTGTTGATTCAGCCAAACTACTACAAGAAGTGTACAAAAAATGCCAAATACCCCGATACCTAGGTCAATGAGAGCTTTTTTATTCCGTACACCTATATTACTTATCATCGTTTAACTCCCAATATTGCTTATTGTTTAGTGCAGCCTGGTCCGCTGATCGTACTACGGCCTCCAGAGAGAGGCGTGATCGAGATTTGCGTGTTGATCCTCTCCTTCAGTGCAGAGACATGACTGATGATACCAATCAGTTTTCCATCCTGTTGCAGTGCTGAAAGCGCCTCCAGAGCTGTCTCCAGGGTTTCCTCATCAAGAGAGCCGAACCCTTCATCAAGGAACAAAGAGTCTACCCTCACCTTCTTGCTCGCCATCTGGCTTAACCCAAGCGCCAAGGTTAGGCTTACGATGAAGCTCTCACCTCCAGAGAGGTTCTTTGTTGAGCGAACTTCACCTGCCTGGTAGTTATCGACCACATTCAGTTCCAGTGGTTGGGATTCATCCCTGATC
>NZ_JAEKNT010000194.1 GCF_016406725.1 Sphaerochaeta sp. S2
GCACTGGGCTTGCGCTGAATGCCAGCTCACCTAGACGATACGCAGTTGGAATGTTGAAGAGGTTTTCGCTCAACGGTACGAATGCTTCCAGCAAGCCCAGAGTGATGGTGATATTCAAAATCATCCCACCACCAAGAGGCATTACCTGATGAAGGGGCAATGCTTCCAGCATGTACAATGCAAGGGCAGTAAAACTACTGATAACACAAGCATAGAACCAATTGAATACATCATCAATTCGCTTAATGGTATAACGGAAGAAGTAGAGACAGACACCACTGATGGTCAATACGAAGAAGAACGTAATGGAACTCGACTGTTCCATCAGTGTTGCATAACAGGCAAGAAGAAAGGCACTTACCAAACCTAGGCGTTTCTTGCTGGTGATATGACTGGTAAAGAGCGGTGCAAACAATACCGGTAGATAGGAGTCCAGGAACAGAGAGGACCGTGAAGTAAAAAACAGGCTAACCACATACATTGCCACCAACGACAATGATACGGAAACAAGCATAAGATTCAAATAGAGATACAATCGCTTCTCTGCATGCAGGAATTGAATAAATACATATACTGAAACACTGGTGGAAAGCAGAATGAAAATTGCCCTACCAATCAATTCAAGGATTGTGTACTGAAAGCTGTTCGATCCCATCAATTGCAGCAGGTCAATCTGTGAGCTGGTGACCACCGTATCCTTGGCAATGATCTTTTCTCCCCGTTCTATGGTTATCACCTGCTCGGGAATCTCTGCAGCAGCTTCCTCCCTGAGTGCCAGTGTTTCAACAGCTTCATAATCTACATTTGGATCCAGGAGCATCTCCAGAGCATCCAGTACAAGATATGGTTGGAACTGACTATCGATAAGCTCGTATGGTTCAAGCAGAGAAGACAGCTGTGAAGGAAGATTCTTTTTCGTCAGTAGCGTATCAATGGTTTGCTTGGAAGGTTCACTGCTTTCTTGCTGGAAAAGGCTATTTCTGACCAGAAGTTCCCCATAGCCTTGGGAACGGACGGTATTCACTTCCTCTTCATCAAACAATCCTCTCTCCAAGATATAGCTACCTGTTTCTTCAAGTGCTTGCAGCAACAATTGTTGTTGCTCAGGATCCAGCCCTGCAATCCTTTCCACAACATTGCGCTCATCGTTGATCCCTTCCTTCTCCAGGAAGGTCCTGGAATCTAGGTTCCCTTGGTGAAATAGTGCAAGAAAGTTCTCTAAACGCCTGCTGGTAATGGTAGATGATCTGAGTGAATAGCTGAAATGCGGAAGTACTTCCTGCATTCGTTGTTCTATGAGCTTTTGTGTTTGTTCATCATCAACGTATTGGAAACTGCTTGTAGCAAAAATATCCTCACTGGAGAGTTCACCCTCTGTATAACGTAAGCCCAAGTCCTTGAGACCCGATCCACTGGAGTGAGTACTCAAAAGCGGTACCACCATTGCCAGAAAAACCGTAAGCACCATTAAAATGAGAGAAAGTTGTTGTTGAAGCTCACGTTTTTTCTGTTTACGTTCAGAAATTTGCATTTTCTTTATCATGATTTTTCGTTCCCCTCATCCCCTGCATACGCATTAACAATATGCTGTACAATTCGGGAGCGTACCACATCGCGAGAATCGAAACGTATGAAATCGAGCCCAGCAATTCCTTGCAGGATCTGCATTGCATGGATCAATCCACTATCTTTGTGCCGTGGAAGATCAACCTGACTGATATCCCCTGTGATAATCGCATTGGCATTTTCACCAAGACGGGTGAGGAACATCTTCATCTGTTCCTTGGTGGTATTCTGTGCTTCATCAAGAATGACCGTTGCATTTTGTAGACTCCTTCCTCTCATATAAGCAAGAGGGGCGATCTCAATACTCCCATTCTCTTCCAAACGCCTGATATTCTGTATACTGACCATGGCTTCCATTGCATCGTAGAGCGGTCTTAGGT
>NZ_JAEKNT010000195.1 GCF_016406725.1 Sphaerochaeta sp. S2
ATATAGACCACATAATGATCGATGAATGGTTTGTTACCATGAGGAGAGCTGCAAGCGGTAAAAAAATGGCCTCCAATTCAAAGAACAAAGTCCTTATGTGCCTGTCATATATTTTGAAAGAAGCAGTTAATGTCGGCCTCATTGATTCAAATCCATGTGAGAAGGTAGATAAGATTGCAGAGGAATCAAATCCAAGGCAACCTTTTACGGAAGAGGAAATGGCTATTCTATTTCCAGAAAATGACAAGGAAGCTGTCTGGGTTTGGGGAAATCTTATGTGGGCTTGTTATTTTAACATCATGAAGTGTACTGGTTTCCGTCCTGGTGAAATTGCAGGATTGACAAGAGACAATTACTACCCTGCTCTAGGAGGGATATACACTTCACAGTCCATTAACAGCTTCACAAAAGAAGTTGTCAAACGAATCAAGACGACAGACAAAGGCATGAAAGCAAAAATTGGTTTGCTATCTGACCAATGTTGCAGATTACTGGATGAATACATCTCGACATTACCAGAAGATCAAGACTTGTTATTCAAGGTAAAAACTGGATATGTATCAGTATTTACTTCAAATAAGCATTTCAACTCCTTTGCCCAAAAAGCAGGGATTGAACTCAATGGAAGAACCCAGTACTGTCTACGCCACACCTTCCAAACAATGATAGCAGGTGAAGTAGAAAAAAATCATGTAGAAGAATTGATGGGTCATACCAAGTACCGAAAAGACTATGACCACCGTGACGGAAAGAGGAGACTACAGCAGCTCCAAAATCTACGCAACAGACTGAACAGTATTATATAACAAGGAGGGGCCGAAGCCCCTCTCTTCTTACAGCAACTGGAGAACCATTGGTGTTCCATCGGTGTCCATCCAATTGAGAACAACAGTGGTACTGAAGTCTTTTGTCTGTGGATATCTGCTCCACTCTTCTTTTACAGCATCGAATTCTTCTTGAGTGTTTACCTCTACGTCCCTAGTAAACCCTCCCATATATTTGTCTGATACTGTTACTTTAACTTTCATGGTTCACTCTCCTGCGTCTTTTTTGATTAAGAGAAGTCGAATTTAACCCCATACTTCTTCTCATGCTGCTCTAGGTATATCTCTACAAAAAGGAGGTCTGAGCAGGGAGAAATCTCATTATGCAGCGTTTCCCTAATCTCATCATCCATTAGCTCTGCAATCGGTTCCATCTTCCATTGGGCATTGTTCAGAATCTTTACAGCCTCTTCGTAGTAAAGATGGTCTTGCTCTCCTTCCTCGTTAAAGGCTTGCTCAGCCTCTAGGACATCACCGTCACCCCATACCTCATCTTCCATGTTCTGGATATCTTCCAGTGCATTAGCCTTCGATGTTACATAGCCAAGATCACCATATCGAAAGAATTCCGAATCCGAATTTTCTATGAATGCAATTGCATTTTCTCTGGTCATTATAAAACTCCTTTAACGCTTTGGGTGCAAGAAAACCTGTCATAGTATACCCCATGACATTCTTTAAATCAAAGTAACTTTAGTCTAATTCAATAGAATCATTTTTAGGGATATACTCCCTCATTTCCCTTAATTCTTTCACTGTTTCCTCTTCTGAGGAATACCAGTCAAGCGTTGTGTATCCATCCTTCAGGGTACACCCATCCTTGATTCTGTCGATAATCACCTTTTTGTTAACGCCATAGGCAACAGCGGCATCGGAGATCGATTCGAATACCCAGGTATCCGTTTTCTCGAAAGCGATGACAGGGATACAGTGATCCAAGCCTTCTCGTACCTCATAGATGTAGAATGAATCGCCCATCAAAAGACAGGCGATGGTTGCTCAATATTTCTTACCGTGGAGATATCCACGATCCTTGTTGTAATTCATCTTTGCCTCAATATGCTTCTGCAGGTCGATGTTTAAGTAGCCGCACAGGTCAGCAATCCTGATTACTGCATCAGCCAACTCGTCCTCGACACTGTCTTTCACATGCTCAAGGAAAGCTTCCTTTGACTTCCCATTACTCACGTAGGCTTCAAGATTGGCCCTCCTGCCATTCCTGTCGGCCTCCAGAGCCTCACTTATCTCACTGTGAATCAAACACAGCATTTCACCAAGGTTCTGGTTCTTCTTGTGAAATCCATGATTAAGGGCATTACCATACGCCCTATCCTGCAACTGCTTAATCGTCATTATACAGCTTCCTGCCTTGCCATGAATTGTGCGTACTGGTCATAGACAGCCCTCTTCATCACATTCTTGTCCGGATGAAAATTCACTGTACACACGAACTCGTTTACGAACTGCATGAATGGCTCATGATAAATACTGATCTCGCCAAAACTGATACGATTCGCTTCATCTGATACTTCACGAAGCTTGTAGATTGCTTGCATGTATTTAGGAGGAGCAACCTGTATCTCGTCCATGTTGTAATGCTCAACCTCAAAGCAAGGATAAGGCATGGTGACATTCCTTATTTTGCAATACTTGTGTGCATCCTCCTCCTTGGAGAAGACAGCCTCTATTTCATAAGACGAACAGCAACCA
>NZ_JAEKNT010000196.1 GCF_016406725.1 Sphaerochaeta sp. S2
GCGTTGAGCCGGACAATCGTCGTATCCGCCTTGGTGTCAAGCAGCTCGAGGGCAACCCTTGGCAGACCTTGCGTCACGACTATCCCAAGTTCAGCACGATCAGTGGTGTCATCACCAACGTCACAGACTTTGGCGTATTCGTGAAGGTCATGGGAGATATTGAGGGACTTATCAGCAAGTACAACTTGGTTGGTCCGGATGAGGAGTTCACTGACGAAGTACTCAAGAAGTACAATGTCGGCGATCCCATCACTGCAATGGTTGTAGAGTGCAATCCTTCGACCCAGAAGCTCTCACTCTCCGTCAAGGAGATGGTAAGACGCTCTCAGCAGTCGGAAATTGCAAAATATATCCACGAGGATAATGAGAACGATACCTACTCCCTGGCAGAAATGATGCGTTACAAGGATGAGGACAAGGAGAAGGAAGACAACTAAGGTTGTGTTCCGAATCACAGGCGGCATACCTGCCGCCTGTGTCATATACCCTTGATAACGGAGATGAGCCATGAGTAATAATTCTAAGAATGCAGCTGAGTTGACCTTGGCTGAACGAATCGAAGGATCTTTGAACCGCTTCCTTGGCAAGAACAAGAAGGCGTTGATCATCGTTGCAATTGTTGTGATTGTTGGACTGGCAACATTGGGCATTGTGCTTACCGTGAGCCAGAAGAACCTGCAGACACAATTCAACGAGATTGATCAACTAGAAGCCTCATATGTTGAGCTTCAGGCCATGGGAAGCGATGACGAAGCGTACCAGGAGACCTATGACGAACTGGTTGCTGGTTTGACAGAACTTGCAGGCAAGGGAAATAAATACCCCAGTCTGAAAGCTGAATATCTGTTGGGCATGGTGGCATTCCAGGATGAGGAGCACCAGAAGGCAGCTGACAGCTTCCTTTCTGTTTACACTGAAGCAGATGGTAACTATCTTGGCTCTCTGGCACTTGCCAATGCTGCAGCAGCAGCTGAAGAGCTCGGAAATGATTCTCTGGCACTCGAGTACTACACCAAGATTATTGATGAGTTCGGGTTTACCGCAGCTGAGTCAGCTAAGGCTCTTTTCGGGCAGGCTCGTCTGCAAGAGAAATCTGGTAACATTGAGCTTGCCAAGGCAACGTTCCAGCAGCTAGCTGACCAGTTCCCAACATCCGAGTATGCCAAGCTGGCAACCAACAGACTTGCACTCCTGTAAGCAAACGGGTTAGGGTAGGTTAGAGACCCACACCATAAGGAGGCAGATGCATGAAGAGAAGAATACCTATTCTTTCTACTGCGTCTGTCTTTTTTATTGTCCTGATCCTGCTTGTATCGTGTGGGATTGCAACCATATTCACATTTGGTACTGGTACAGTATTTACTGCTGGAAGCTTCACCGGTGATAAGGTTGCTTTAAGTCTCAATGTTGATGATAGCCTGGGTACTCTTAGCCTTATTGATTCAGGCTCTGGTCCATCTCTGATGCTATTCTATACCATCACTGACTCAGAAAACCCACAAAATTTCAAAACAGCATTCAATACCACATATAAGAGGGATTTTAATGGTGTGCAGATTACCTCTGATGCAGTGCTTACGGTTAATGATATAACGCTGTATCGCTTTTCTGATACTCTTGGAACTACATTCCAAGGACCAGAATATATTGCCACTGCCGATGTCCCCATATCCCCTGATTTCAATTGTACGCTTATAAAAACAGCAGTATCAGGAACAACAGTATCTATGGACCTGGTTTTCGATGTTGGCTCTTATACCATTCATAATTCACCAAAACTCCATAGATTTAATGGACAACCATTTGAGACAGATATTAAAGAGGTAGATGAATC
Organism: Sphaerochaeta sp. S2; assembly: GCF_016406725.1. Classification (GTDB taxonomy): domain Bacteria; phylum Spirochaetota; class Spirochaetia; order Sphaerochaetales; family Sphaerochaetaceae; genus Sphaerochaeta. Next base: position 1,835 of record NZ_JAEKNT010000196.1, read on the forward strand.
ATTTGAAGACTATCATATTGATGACCAATCCCCAGGCATGTTCCTCCACATCTACGGTGCTGTAAATGTCTCCAAGGGAAGTTTCAACAACATCTACTGGACTGACCTGGTTAATCTTGGGTATATCACACTCTAAATCGAAATAAACCATAACAAAAAGGTAAGAGCGAAACCAAAAACGGAATTCATATAATTTCGTCAATAATATATATTCTGTTAACTTGTAATTATTTTTAACTGATCCCCATGAATTCTATACTAAGACCGAGTTTTGGACAGGAGATTAAAAAATTAACGAATGTTTGCTACCTTATAGAAAGGAGCAAACAAGATGGGAAGGAACAGGAAAACATTCACGGATTCTTTCAAAAAAGAAGTTGCGCTTGAGGCTCTGAAAGAGCGGATTACAGTCAATGAGATTGCTACGAAGTATGGTATTTCCGGCAGCATGGTGTCGAACTGGAAGAAACAATTTCTTTCTGGAGGCTTTTCCAAGGAAGTAAAGCAGCTGAAGAAGGAACTTGCTGAAGCCCAGCGGAGAATTGAGGAAACCTATCAGGAACTCGGGAAGACCAAGATGGAGAACGAGATCCTGAAAAAAAAAGCGAATTTATAGGTGCAGACCCCTGCGCATTGGTGGATCCCCTGCTGGCAAGGCCGTTGGGAAAGGAGAGATCCTACACCCTGTCCATTTGCAGGCAGTGCCAGCTTCTGGGAGTCCCCCGTTCCTCCTATTATTACTGGAGAGACCATCATGAGGAGCAGGAACGGCTCAGACAGGAGTTATTTGCAGAGGAAAAGGAGTTTGCAGAGTTGGTGATGGGCGGTTGGGTGGAATACCCAACCTATGGTTACCAAAAAATGGCCCGTTACCTGCAGAAGGAAGGGCATCCTGAGGCGACGGAGAAACGGGTAAGGAGAGTCTACAGCCAACTTGGGCTGCAGGGATTGGTTCCCAAGTTCAAGACCACCAGGAGTTCCAGGAGGAAGGAAGGGAAGTTTCCCTACCTGCTTCGGAACAGGGAGATACGGTACGTCAACGAATGTTGGAGTAGCGATATCACTTACATCAAACTTCCGGGAGGGATGGTCTACTTCACTGCAGTAATCGACCTTTACAGCCGGAAAATTCTTTCCTGGAGGCTCAGCAATACAATGGATACCATCTTTTGCATCGAATGCGTGAAGGAGGCCATTGAAATGTATGGGATACCCGCTATTTTTAATACAGACTGTGGATCTCAGTACACAAGTAAGGAATTTGTCTCAATGCTGCAGAGCTTTGGGATTCAGATAAGCATGGATGGAATCGGGAGATGTTTAGACAATATTTTCATTTCATGCGAAATCTTAATTTATACGAAAGAATGGCCTGAAACTGTAACTGAAGGCTTTATTCTCGGCCAATATTTCGCATAATATTTTGCTACATCATGATTTCGGTTGATACTATTTGTAACCCAAAAGGAGGGTCCAATATGTATCAATCCTATGACGAAGCTTTCAAGAAGATTGAAAGCAACCTCCCTGAAAAAACCAGGAAAGAAGCCAAGGGCTATGACTATAGGCGAAGTGCCCGGCTGATCAGGGAGCATCTATCAGGAAAAGGTAGTCCTTATTCCCGGGAAGAGGCGGTCAACTGTCTCTTGTCCATCAAGTCGGGTATCGCTAAGCCTCGCTACAATCTATTCAGGAAAATCCAGTACCAGATTGCCGAGGAACTATACCCGGATTCCACTCTGCAGAACCTTAAAATCTTCTATTCCGATTCAATTCCTGATTACAACTTGCCAGAAGGGATGAATTCCTTGCTTGATGATTTTATCCAGACTGGAGTTTTAAGCCCCAAGGGATGGGTTATCAAACAACTCCGTATAGGAAGCTTCCTTAATGAGATGGCATGTCGAAACGGTCGTTCCTCAGTCTCCCAGATAACATGGGATGATGTTGCTCTCTACAGGAAGGTTTCTACTGAGTTCGCAGAGATAGGTTCTTTTCTGAATTTCCTTACTTCAAAGCACATAACACTACCTTATCTGGGGGCTGTATATTGTCATTCCCCTCAACGATTGCAAATGTATGCAAATTGTTGCAAGGATGCCAGGTATCCAGCAACACATGACATCGCTGACGTATACGCTTGCCAGGAGCTCCTGACCAATGATCTTGCTGCTGCAGGGTATAGCCAGACTGTACTGAAAACAACAAAAACAGCATTCAATGGCCTAGCCTGCTTCCTGTATGCTACCGGGATGGGATACTCACGTCAGGCAGTGGAGCTATATTCCCGCATCTATGTGGAAAAAGTCAGCAAATATCCTGCAAACGTCCGGCATCCATTTCTCTTGCTTGATGGATATCTGAATGGGGAGCGGCTGGAAACCAAGGGATACAGATCGCCTCGACCCTCAGCCGAATTCATCGATTGGTTCAAGCCCTATGCAGATAGGTATCGGAAACATCGGGAGCTTGACCATATCGGCAATTCTGCCCTGAAGGGAGACAGGAATGCACTTGTACGATTTTCGTCATTCCTTGCAAAGCAAGGGTGTTGCTGTGTCGGTGAAATCACCCGCCAGCACCTGAAGGATTTCAACCATGCTGACTCCCATAATTCATATGAGGGGAAGAACCGGTACAACAGGGTCATAAGGCTTTTCCTTCAATTTCTCTTTGAGGAGGATAGCCTCAAGGAGGATGTCGGGAAGGCTATGCCCAAAGTCAACATTGTAAGGACAAGGCCGACAAAGACACTCACTGAGGACCAGTATTCACATGTCCTCGACTATTGCGCAGAGGCCGAGAACAGTGGCAACTATTTGCATTCAGCCATCCTGAAGATAGGGCTCTGGACCGGCCTGAGAACTTCAGACATCTGCAAACTGAGGGCTGAAGATATCGACTGGGACAGGATGGAATTATCGTTGGTCCAGCAGAAGACCGGTGTCCACATAAGGGCCCCGTTCCCTGCAGGCCTGGGAAACACCATCTGGAACTACATAACCAAATCAAGGCCTGTGAAAGGCGAAGCTGGTTTCATCTTCTGCAGTTCACGGGCTCCTTTCAGGCATTACTCGAGAACCATAACCAATAAGATCATCCACAAAGCACTGCCAGGGGAAGCCGTACACTTCCAGATGCTCAGGAAGACATTTGCAACAAGGATGCTACGAAGCGGTGCCAATGTTTCTGCAATCTCTGATGCACTCGGACATATCTCGGATTCCACGGTTGACACCTACATCGACACCAATACAGATATGATGCGTATGTGCTCCATGTTCTTGCATGGAATTGAATACAAGGGGGATGTCCTATGATTGCCCCTTGCTTCAATTCAAAGCTGGCACCTTACATGAGTGCGCTTCTGGCTGAGCGGGATGATTCAGGCTTCTTCACAGGAGACCTCATAGTCTGCCTTAAGGATTTTGATACCTTCATCATTGAGAAGGGTTTCGATGACGGGACGTTTTCCCAGGCGCTTGCAGATGGCTGGAGCATCCAGCGATTTACGGAAAACAAGGCGTCACGCAACTCCAGGATAGGCCGTGTAAAGCTCCTTTCAGAATATATGGATTCAATGGGGTTGCCCATGTGTGCATCATTTGAGTTTGGCTCATCGGAGCACCCCAAGACGTATGTGCCTACCAGGGAAGAGTGTTCTGTACTGTTTTCGGTAATCGATACATGGAATCCGGTATCAGGGATCCCTGAATATATATCCTGTGCTTATTCCGTGCTGTTCCGACTGTACTACTGCCTCGGGCTGCGCCTGAATGAAGCAGTGGATCTGCAACGGCAAGATGTATCCTTCGACTGCGGCACCTTGTATATCCGCCACTCAAAGGGAGACAAGGACAGGATTGTGTTCGTCCAGGATGATCTTTTGGACCTTATGAGGCGGTATGATGACATAGTAAGTATGCATCTTCCTGAACGGCAATGGTTTTTCCCTAGCAAGAAGCAAGGCCAGCACCCGTGGAAACATAATGTATGCAGACGGTTCAGACAATTCTGGCAGTTGTCTTTTCCCGATTGGAAAGGCAGAAGGCCGACAGTGCATTCGCTGCGCCACGCATTCGTTGTGTATACCGTCAACGACTGGGTCGAGGATGGAAAGGATGCTTCGGCATTGTTCCCGTATCTTTCCCGGTTCCTGGGCCATTCCAGTATTGAGGATACGATGTACTATTACCACACGTGGGACACCGAGACAGGGGCCTTTGCACGCTTCATTGACCTGCCTTCTGCCGTTGAGGATGAAACGGAGGGCTGGCTATGAAACTTGACAATCTTGCCTTCTACAAATACAGCTTCTCGTTCCTCAACGTCTATCTACCTGACCAGAGGGGAAGGAGCCCCAACACTGTTGATACATATTCCAGTTCATTCACTGTGCTGAACAGGTTCTTGGCCGAGAAAAAGCATATCTCAGTACTTGATTTCAAGTTCTCCGATTGCACCTCGGATTTCGTCATGGAGTTTCTAGACTGGCTCAAGAGTGAAGGCAACAAGGAAGCAACCCGCAACATTCGTCTAACCTGCCTCAAAGGGTATTTGGAGTATGCGGCAAAGAAGGACGTCTCCCTTTCCTCGGTATATTCAGCAGTTGACGGAGTAAAGTGCTTGAGAGTTCCGAAAAGAGAGAAAT
>NZ_JAEKNT010000197.1 GCF_016406725.1 Sphaerochaeta sp. S2
ATTGGAAAGTTCTGTATCGGAGACAGGAGCAAGGATTGCCTGGGTTACCACAAGAATCGGAGTTGAGAAATCCATGGTAGCCTTTCTCTCTTCAGTGACGGAAACGCCACTGGCAACAGCATCATAGGCGCCGTTTGCAAGACCGGCAAAGATACCTTCCCATGCAACATTGACGATGCTGATCTCAACATCATTCACCTTTGCAATTTCTTCAACCAGATCAATTTCAAATCCAACGATATCCCCATTCTCATCGACGAACTCAAGTGGGGGCCAAGCACAGTTTGCTGCGAAGACATAAGATTTCTTTCCGCTCTCAGCCTGGGCCTGGGCGAAGACCAGGGTAGTGGACAGTACGAGCAACAGGGTAGCAACAACAAGTATTTTTTTCATGATTATCTCCTTCTTGTAATATGCGAATAATGCATAGATATGCAAGTATTGTCAACTATTTAAGAATAAATATGCACAAAAAGGGGAATAAAATGCAAAAAACAAGGAGCCGAAGCTCCCTGTCCTTTCGTAAAAAACTGCTTACAGCAGATTCCACTTCTCCTTCAATGCATCAAAGGAGCCGTCGGCCTTTGCCTTTGCCAGTCCCTCGTTGATGAGATCAAGGAGTTCCTGGTTGTCTTTCTGTACGGCAATTGCAATATCTTCTTGGGTGAACGGTTCACCGGCAACCTTCAGACGAGAGCTGTAGTTTTCGTTTGAGAGTACGAAATCACTGGCGATCAATGAGTCACAGACAGCAGCATCCACATTGCCGTTGAGCATATCCTCGATGGCAAGTCCGATATCATCATATGCTCTTCTCTCGACAGGATACGCTTCCAATGCAAAGTCTCCGGTTGTACCAATCTGGACCCCGATTTTCTTTCCTTCCAGATCCTCAATGCCCTTAATACTGCCTGCGTCTTCATTGCGGATGATTACGACCTGTCCAGCGGAGAGAATGGGGGAGGAGAAGGCCATTGTGGCTTTTCGCTCTTCAGTTACGGTCACCCCACTTGCAACACCATCATAGGCCCCATTGGCAAGACCGGCGAAAATGGTATCCCAGGGGATGTTCTTCACTGACATGGGTACACCGACCTTCTCGCCGATAAGCGGTATCAGTTCAACCTCAAATCCGGTAAGGGTACCATCTTCAACAAACTCAAGTGGGGGCCAGGTTGCATCGGTGGCAAATACATAGCTCTCTTTCTTCTCTTCTTTCTTGCAGCCGGTAAGCACAAGTGCAAAGACCAGTACCACCATCAGTGCTGCTATCATGGTTTTTTTCATGTTGTTTCCTTATACATATACTGTAATGTTAGATTCTTGTTTGGATAATGGGCAACTTTGGTACCTCTGTCAATGACCTATGATC
>NZ_JAEKNT010000198.1 GCF_016406725.1 Sphaerochaeta sp. S2
CAGAAAGGAGGTGATCCAGCCGCACCTTCCGGTACGGCTACCTTGTTACGACTTCACCCTCCTCACCAGACGTACCTTCGGAACCGCCCCCCCTTGCGGGTTGGGCTGGCGACTTCGGGTACCCCCGACTCGGATGGTGTGACGGGCGGTGTGTACAAGGCCCGGGAACGTATTCACCGCGCCATGCTGATGCGCGATTACTAGCGATTCCAACTTCATGGAGTCGGGTTGCAGACTCCAATCCGTACTGGGACCGGCTTTAAGCGATTCGCTCCGCCTCGCGGCCTCGCTGCGCTCTGTACCGGCCATTGTAGCACGTGTGTAGCCCAGGACATAAGGGCCATGATGACTTGACGTCGTCCCCACCTTCCTCCGGTTTGTCACCGGCAGTTCCGCCTGAGTCCCCACCTTTCGTGGTGGCAACAGACAGCAGGGGTTGCGCTCGTTGCGGGACTTAACCCAACACTTCACAGCACGAGCTGACGACAGCCATGCAGCACCTGTTCACCGGCCGCAAGCGGCACGCCGCTTTCACGGCGCTTCCGGTGTATGTCAAGCCCTGGTAAGGTTTCTCGCGTACCATCGAATTAAACCACATGCTCCACCGCTTGTGCGGGCCCCCGTCAATTCCTTTGAGTTTCACCCTTGCGAGCATACTCCCCAGGCGGTGCACTTAATGCGTTTGCTACGGTACCGAGGGTTCTACCCCCGCCACCTGGTGCACATCGTTTACTGTGCGGACTACCAGGGTATCTAAACCTGTTTGCTCCCCGCACCTTCGCGTCTCAGCGTCAGTACATGGCCAGATGCCTGCCTTCGCCATCGGTGTTCTTCCAGATATCTACAGATTTCACCCCTACACCTGGAATTCCGGCATCCCCTCCTGTACTCAAGCACCGCAGTTTCCAGCGCACCCCCCCGGTTGGGCCGGGGTCTTTCACGCCGGACTTGCAGTGCCGCCTGCACGCCCTTTACGCCCAATGATTCCGAACAACGCTCGCCCCCTACGTGTTACCGCGGCTGCTGGCACGTAGTTAGCCGGGGCTTATTCCGGGATTCACGTCATCCCGCGGCCATTCCCTGCCACGGTCATTCCCCCTCCCGAAAAGAACTTTACAACCTCACGGCCTTCTTCGTTCACGCGGCGTCGCTCCGTCAGGCTTTCGCCCATTGCGGAAGATTCTTAGCTGCTGCCTCCCGTAGGAGTCTGGACCGTGTCTCAGTTCCAATGTGGCCGTCCACCCTCTCAGGCCGGCTACCCATCGTCGCCACGGTGGGCCTTTACCCCGCCGTCTAGCTAATGGGTCGCGGACTCATCCCCCGGCGGCGCCGCAGCGCCTTTCCCGGATCGCACCCTCGTGCGTCCCGTCTCATCCGGTATTAATCCAGGTTTCCCTGGGCTATCCCCGGCCGGGGGGCAGATTGTCCACGTGTTACTCACCCGTCCGCCGCTCTAGGGGCCCGAAGGCCCTTGCCGCTCGACTTGCATGCTTAAAACGCGCCGCCAGCGTTCGTTCTGAGCCAGGATCAAACTCTCCGTTATAGCATTTCCGGGCCCGAGGGCCCGGCTTACTTACTTATAAGTTTTCCCTGTAATTCTCGCACGAACGTAGCTTTTCAACTATCGTTCTCATTTCTTGTGAATTGACTGGGAAGCCCTAAAGCCTCCTAACCCGCTTGATCAACGGCCGTAAACGGCAATCATCTCGCGGTATATCTTCTCTTCTCTTCTCTCATATGTCTGTCAAAAATCTGCTCGCTTACGACTTAGTGTCGTTTAGCGTGCTCCGATAACATAGCAAAAGACCTCTCATAGTGTCAAGCGTTCTATTCAAAGATTTTTCACAAAACTTACTGCCGTTTGGCAAGTAGAGCGTCAACGATCTCAGCAAAACCTTCTCCACCTTCATTTTCTGCAACAAATGTCGGTAAAAACTGCATCGATTCAGCTCGTTTTTTTATATTCCCAACGCCAAAACTCACTGGAAAACGGGAAAACATCACCTGATCATTAGGGGCATCCCCACAGTAACAACCGGTATCAAGCATTTCCTGCTCATCGAGACCAAGCACCTGAGCAAAAAAAGCTCTTGAGCCTTCGTATTTATCAAAAGAACCAAACCAAGCATTCACATGTATTGAACTGACGGCTGTACCAGCCCCCATGTCCTTACAGATCTCAACAATTTTCGCAATTCCATCTTCAGATAGAAACGGGGGTTCGCTGCCATGATCAAAAGCCACATCGAATATTCGTGCAAATTGATCGCTGGACACCTTTGCTCCATCAACAGAAGAAAGAACGCGTTGAATCATTGCCTTCACTCGTTCCTGATACCCTTCCTGCACAATTGAAGGATGTACAAAATGGCGAATCGCGCCGTTCTCACGATAGAGGCAGACAGCCCCACTTTCGCTCAACACAGCCTCCACCGGCCATTGGCGGAGATACGTATCTCCCCAACCAGCTGAACCACCAGTTACACAGATGGTCCGGATTCCCGCTTCCTCAAGTCTATACAAAGCATCCAAGGCAGCCGGACGCAATTTTCCATTGGTAGTGATGGTGTCATCAACATCGGTCAGCAGGAATCTTATCTTTCTTGCTATCGTTTGTGAGAGATTTTCTAAAGGTTGCATACTCAACGACTCATGGAGGAGAGACTACCATCACGGATAATAGCCTTGATATAGGTCAGGAAGGACATTACAGCAGCAAAGGCTGCCAACACGAAAACCCCTGTGACTACAGGACGCATCATCTGGATCAAGGAGGAGTCACCAACCCAGTTACCCAACGCAATGTAGAGGATGCCTAAAGCCCCACTTACCGCATACAGTACTGCCTTGCTCTTCCCCCAGATATTTGCAGCGACTGGCTTTCCTTTTCCCATCATCAACATCCTGACAAACAGGATGGAGAATTCACGCCACATAATCAGGATAAAGGTCCAAAGAGGCATAATGCCTGCTCCAGAGAGGCAGACAAAGTACGTCAGCCTACTGAAAGTGTCAGCAAAGGGGTCCATCACCTTACCTAAGTCAGTCACTAAATTCTTGCTTCTTGCTATCTGGCCATCCAAGAGATCGGTCAGCTCAGTCAGAGCCCAAAGGACAAGCGTAAGTATGGATGCAGCATCCTGGAAGGAAGGTCCGAACCATGAGCCAAGATGAAATGCAATGAAGAACAGCGGCGCCATAATCAGCCGCGACACAGTAAGCTTATTCGGAATATTCATACGGACCTCTCATTAGCCGAACAAGCGGCTGAATTTGTCTTCAAGGTAGCTTGTGAACAAACTCGCGTCAAGACCTCTGTTGGTTACCTTCTCCAGTGTTTCAAGGCCGGTATTGACCGCTCCCCGTTCATAGATTGAAGTTTTTAGATAATCACTGATGGCCAGTAGATCTCCACTTTGCAATAAGGAAGAAACAGGCAGATCTTCTTTCACTTTCTCCCAAATCTGTGCTCCATAGAGATTTCCCAGGGCATAGGTTGGGAAATACCCAAAATCACCACTACTCCAATGGACATCCTGAAGCACCCCTTCCTTGATCGATGCAGGAGTGAAACCCAAGAGTGAGCGGTGTTCCTCATTCCATGCTTCAGGAACCTCATCAATGGAGACTTCCCCGTTGATAATCATCTGTTCCAGATTAAAGCGAAGCATGACATGCAGGCTATAGCTGACTTCATCAGCATTAACCCTGATCGGTGTTCTCTCCACTTTGTTGATCGCACGGACAAACTGATCCAGGGAAACGCCTGCAGTCTGTGCAGAAAATAGCTCTTTGAACCGGGGATAATAATACTGCCAGAACTCAGGACTCTTTGCGATCATGTTTTCCCAGAGCCTGCTCTGCGATTCATGCATTCCAAGAGAAGCCCCAGAAGCCAAGCTGGTCCCCTTCAGGATTGAACTTGAGGCACCCATCTCATACAGAGCATGGCCACCTTCATGAACAGTGGAACTAAAACTGTCCATCACCGAAGGATCAGTATAGCGGGTGGTGATCCGAATATCATCAGAACCGATTGTAGTGGTAAAGGGATGCACAGAGACGGCACAACTTCCCCTCTGGAAGTCAAATTGCATTGCCTTCAACACTTCATTCGCAAATATCTGTTGCTGTTCAATTGGGTATGTACCATAGAGAAATCCTGTATCAACGGTCTTTGAGGCAAGCCGGTCCACCAGCGAGATTAAAGGAGCCTTAATCTCAGTAAAAAGCCTGGCGACCTGGTCGGTCCTCATCCCCTCCTCAAACTCCTGGAGCAATCCATCATAGAGACCCCCTCCCTCCTGTTTGAGCAATGCAGCTTTCTCTCGTACCAATGCAACCATTGATGCTAGATCACCAGAGAAGAGCGACCAGGCGCCTGCCTGACGGGCTGCAACCCAACTGTTATGTGCTCTTGCCCCTTGTTCAGATATTGAACGCACCAAGGAAGCAGGGAGCTTCTTCATTTTTTCATACTCCCGTCTCCTGATCCTGATAAGCCCACGTTCCACATCCGATGCATCATTCACTCCCTCAAGATGTGCCAACACATCACCCATTTCTGAGGAACTTGCCAAGTCGTGCCGAAGCTGGGCAAGATAACCCAGTTGTTCCGACCGCTCTTCCAATCCCAAGGGAGAGAGTGAGATTTCCTGGTCCCAGGATAGCGTTGCCTCCATATGATCTATCAATACAATCTGGCGATCGAGTTCAACCAAACGATTATATGCTTCTCTCTGTGTCATGGATACCTCCAACTGAAATCGAGAGCCGGAGTTATCCGGCTCTCTGTGTTACATGCTCTTCTGTACTACAGCTGTTCCTTGTTATCAACCTTCTCTCTCACCATATCGATGAAAGCTTGGGTTGCGAGGCCGTTCTCCTGCTTACCACTTCTCAGGCGTACAGAAACCTGGTCATTCTCCATCTCGCGTTCGCCAATGATCACCATGTACGGTATCTTCAGCTTCTGTGCGTTACGGATTTTCGCATTCATCCTGTCATCCCCAAGATCAGCAGAGACACGGAAACCTTCGCTGCGGAGTCTCTTCTCCAAGCTCTTTGCATAGTCAAAGAATGTCTCGCCGACAGGAATGAGCTTGATCTGCTCAGGAGCAAGCCAGGGTGGGAAGGCACCTGCATAGTGCTCGATAAGCACCCCGAAGAACCGCTCAATGGAACCAAGGAGAGCACGGTGGATCATGTACGGACGCTTCTCAACACCATCCTTGTCCACAAAGGTCATGTCAAACCGTTCAGGTTCATTAAAATCGAACTGAACTGTGGAAAGCTGCCACTCGCGGCCGATTGCATCCTTGATCTTCAGATCAATCTTCGGACCGTAGAACGCGCCACCTCCCTCATCAACCTCATATGCCAACCCTTCTGTCTCTATGGCTTTCCGGAGAGCCTCAGTTGCATCAGCCCAACGCTGCGGGTCCCCTACTGCCTTCTCAGGCATCGTGGAAAGGTATGCATTGATCTCGGTAAACCCGAAGGAGTGCAACATATGCAGCGAGAACCTGAGTACCTCCAGGATCTCGTCGTTCATCTGGTCTGGGGTGACAAACAGGTGTGCATCATCCTGGGTGAATCCTCGTACACGCATGAGCCCGTGCATTGCACCGGCCTTTTCATAGCGATACACGGTACCCAGCTCTGCCCATCTGAAAGGCAGATCACGATAGGAGTGCTTACTGTTCTTATAAATCATGATATGGAACGGACAGTTCATCGGTTTCACATAGTAATCACTCTTGTCCATCTCCATGGGAGGGTACATCCCTTCCTTGTAGAATCCCAAGTGACCACTGGTCTCCCAAAGCCAGGAACGTCCAAGATGGGGAGTATATACCATCTCATACCCATTGGCATAGTGCTCCTTGCGCCAGAAATCTTCGATAGCCTGCCTGATACGAGCACCCATTGGATGCCAGTAGACAAGACCTGGGCCTGCTTCCTCATGTAAGCTGAACAGATCAAGTTCCTTACCAAGCTTGCGGTGGTCCCGTTTCTCAACATCCTCAAGATGTTTCAGATAGAGACGAAGCTCCTTGGCATTTGACCAAGCCGTGCCATAGATACGGGTCAGCATGGGATTGGTTTCCTTGCCTCTCCAATAAGCGCCGGCAATGCTCATCAATTTAAAAGCATCTCCCTTAAGCTCCTTGGTGGAATCCACATGGGGACCACGACAGAGGTCGGTGAAGCCACCTTGGTTATAGAGACTCACTTCCTCATCCTCGGGGATTGCCTCAAGCAGTTCCAACTTGTACTTCTGCCCTGCAAAGCGCTGTTTTGCTTTATTCCGGCTGACAACCGTCCTTACAAATGGCTTATCTTCCTTGATGATCGCGCGCATACGCTCTGAAATCTCATCAAGGTCCTCAGTGACCAACTGCCTGGGAAGGTCAAAATCATAATAGAATCCATTATCGATCGCAGGACCGATAGCGATCTGTGCATCAGGGAACATCTCAAGCACTGCCTCGGCCATCACATGTGCCATTGAATGCCGTATCTTGGAGAGTTTCTCTCCTGCTTCTACCGTTGCCATACTATCTCCTCACTTCTCATCATTACCAAAAAAAAGCCTTCATGCCCTCAACCCTACCGGGTGGCATGTTCCACTCCCGGCAAGGACGAAGACATGAAAGCTCTCATGTTCCGCGGTTCCACCTTGCTTCCCTTCCCGGTTTTCTCTCCAGGAAAGACTCTCATTGCACCTGTCTCGCCAGGTATGCGGCACAGCCTACTAGCAAACACGTTCGACCTGCAGCTCAAAAGGGGTTTTCATCGGGCGCTATCCAGACCTCTCTCAACCAAGGAAGTCCTCTCTGTGGATCCGCTGCCGGCTACTCGTCTTTCTCATCGCCTTGTACTATAGAATGCTCACATCGAAGCAATTAGTCAAGTCCAAAGAGCCCCAGAAATGATCTTCGCAACACGCTCCAACAGAAGTTGGTCATCTTCAGAGAAACGACCTCTCTGGGCACTATCGATATCCAAGACACCAACCACATCACCACTACTGCTGACCAAGGGCACCACCAATTCACTCATGGAAGCACTGTCGCAGGCAATGTGGTCTGGGAAGGTGTGTACATCGTCCACCCTTACACTCTCTTTTGAGCGGGCAGCAAGTCCACATACTCCACGATCCAGGCTGATGTCAGTACAGGCAACTTTTCCCTGGAAGGGGCCGAGCACCAGTGCTCTCCGGTCTTCAGTCATTAGATAGAACCCTACCCAGTTGATGTTCTCCAGCTGCTGGTTAAGCAATGCGGAAACATTACAGAGATGACAATATCGTCTTTCCGTACTCCCATCCCACCCGTCAGTTATTGCAGTAAGTTGTTCAAGGAATGAACTGTCTGTAGTTACATGCATACGATTACTCCTTGGGCTTCAGTATGGCACGCATCGCTTCTACGGGGCTAGAGGCTTTATTGCCACCCCTGAGCCGTATTGCAACCGAAGGCTTTGCTACCACTCCTGGTCCGTTGATACACCCCCCCTCACAACACATAACCTCGACCAAGTCGGCATCCACCGGCCTTCTCTCCCAGGTTTTCATCACACGAGCCATTTTCCTGTCTATCCCGTTTACCTGGAACAGCGATATCTCATCCCCCACAGCAGAGCGCTTGCTCACACAGGAAGCAACACCACCAGAGAGGGCAAATTCCCTGCAATCCTCAAAGATGGAGACATCTTCAAGATCAGTCCCCTCCATCTCACGCACATCAATTCCCTTTGCAACAAATAAAGAGGCCAGTTCACTGAAGGTCAATACTCCATCAATAGTGCCAAGTGTTGCCGCCTCATCTTTTTTTGCAAGACAGGGACCGATAAAGACCACACTCGTTTCCTCACACCTCTCCTTGGCAAGAGCTGCCGTATATGCCATTGGAGACAGTGCAGAGGAACGACGGCTTACAAGGAAGGGAAGATGCTTATCCACCAGGTTCATATATGCTGGAC
>NZ_JAEKNT010000199.1 GCF_016406725.1 Sphaerochaeta sp. S2
GTGTTCAAGGCACGTTGTGAGGCAATTGATGCCAATGGGGGAAGTGGTTTCTACCAACTTGCCCTACAGTCGGCAACCATGAAACTGAAACAGGGATTTGGACGGTTGTTGCGTTCAGCCTGCGATCGTGGTGTGGTCATCATTCTGGATAGCCGTGTGGTGAGCAAGAACTATGGAATGTACATGATTCGTTCATTGCCTGAGAGCTATCACCCCGATAGCGAGACCTCAGGATTATCAGATAAGGTAGAGAATTTCCTCTATGGAGGATGATATATAAAAAAGCTGCTTCCCGGCAGGTGCCTGGAAACAGCTTTTCTGATTTGATGCTATTAACTACTCGATGATTGCAAGAATATCCTTCATGCTGAGAATCAGGTATTCGGTGCCATCGGCTTTTACAGAAGTGCCGGCATACTTGTCATGCATGACGCGATCCCCTTCCTTGACGTTCATCTTCACGTCCTCGGTTCCTTCGCCGACTGCCACGACCACTCCGATCTGGGTCTTTTCCTGTGCTGTCTGGGGAATGTAGAGACCGCTTGCGGTCTTCTCCTGCAGCTCTTCCATCTTTACCAATACTCTGTCTGCCAAAGGCTTAATGGTCATTGTATCTTCCTCCAACCAAAATATGAATGTGAAAGTGTAATAGAGAGGGATGCACCCTCGCTGGAGATAATATAGTCAAAAGAAGGAGAAGGGGCAAGCTGATTCTTCTTTAGTGTGCAGATCCTTCTCACTGTGCAAAAGAGGCTTGCCGCTCGTAGGAAGTATTACTATATTCAGTGCGAAGCAAAAAAAGAAGGAAACAGGTATGGAGAACAGGCAAAAAGACAGTAACTATCCTCTGGCCCTCAAAGACAATCCTGCAGATTGGGGAACCCAGCAGGTTTGGAGGCATTTCTATCGTCTTGCTTGCCTATTCGCTCGTTCCGAGGATTTGGACAGGAGTCTCAATTGCTTTGTTGATGTGTTTTTGATCAGGGGGAATGAAATGCACAATCCAGACAAGGATTGGCTTGATTTCTTCAGGCGTCAGTTTGCCATCTACCTTTTTGGGAAAAAGAGAATCTCCTGTTCCCTCAGTGAAGGTGATATGATCCACGATTTCCTGAAGATGGAATATGAGCAGATCAAGAAGGAACTCAGCGAAAGTGAGATTCCTTTCAAAGGAGAATGCCTTGCCCCATGGTTTGCCTCACTCGAGCTTGATTTCCCTTGGTTGGTTACTGAATCTGAGCCAAAATGGTCAGTTGGGTAACGATGGATTGCCATCTTATTCTTGGTTCGAGTCAGAATGTCCCGGAAATCCTGGGATATTTTTTTTATGAGTCAAAATGACACTTTTTTCTGGAAACCTCTGTCAAATAAAACTTTCTTTCGTTTGTATTATCTTGAAAAGAATATGTAAGTATATAAAATAAAAGCAATTAAAAATAAATATTATAAGTTGGCACGCTAGTTGCAATTACCTTTCCAACGACCAAACAGGAAGGTACATAATGAAAAGAAACCAAACGATGTTGAATGCAGTTGAAAAATCCTACGCGTATGATGACGCAAACATTCTGAGCATGTACCTCAAGGAAATCAACAGGATTCCCTTGCTTACTCCTGAAGAGGAAGTGGAACTTGCAAAACGTGCGCAGAAGGGCGAAGAGTTTGCACGAAAGAAAATGATTGAATCAAATCTCCGCTTTGTAGTCAATGTGGCAAAGAAATACCAGAACCAGGGACTGCCATTGGTTGATCTGATCAATGAGGGAAATATTGGTCTGATGACTGCACTTGAGAAATTTGACGTTGAGAGGGGATACCATTTCATCAGTTATGCTGTGTGGTGGATCCGCCAGGCAATCATGAAGGCAATCAATGAAAAGAGTAGGGCAGTCCGTCTCCCACTCAACAGGACCAATGAGTTGTTGCAGATCCAGAAGGCCCAGAAGGCACTGATGAAGGACAATAACTCTGAGGATGTGAGTGCAGAAGAGATTGGGGCGCTTACTGGTTTCGATCCTGAGCATGTAGGTAACCTGCTTGCCATCAGCCGGGACATGGTTAGCCTCGATGCCCCCATCTTCAATGATGGAAGTGCCAGTAATATTGGTGATTTCATAGAGGATGAGACCCAGATGAGCCCCGAGGACAGTCTGCTCGAGCACTCCTTGGAAGAGGATGTTCGTTCACTGCTTTCCACCTTGAGTGACAAGGAGCGGGAAATTATAGAATTGCGCTATGGTCTTGAAGGAAAGAACCCCATGTCTCTCAAGGAGATCGGGGAACTGTACAACCTTACCAAGGAGAGAATTCGCCAGATCGAGAAGAAAGCAATCGAGAGATTGCGTAACCCCTCCCGTTCAAAGATGGTTGAGAGTTATATCGCATAACAGCACCAAAAGGGTGTATCTATATATATTGGAAAAACCGGGCACAGGCTGTCCGGTTTTTTCCCTCTTTAGCCCAATCAGACAAAAGGCTCGGTAGCGGAAGCATTCATATGTGGATACGTGAGTCCGACAACAAAAAGAAACAGGAGATTGATTTACTCGGTCTCCTGTTTCTTGCTTTTCCTGTAAATACATTGCTAGAATTCTGGACGATTGGATTTCCCTGTATAGCCCATATTAAAGCTGATGGTAGCTGCACAACGCATAACCAGTACTGCCATTGTCTCGGGCCTCATCTCTGGGTGCTGGGCCAGCACCCAGGAAGTAGAAACTGCAGCAATGACCTGTCCCCGGTAGTCATGGATAGGGGCAGCCACACAGTTGATGGCAGGCTCCGCCTCCTGGTCGTCAAGTGACCATCCCCTTCTTCTGCATTCGCGAATGTCCTGGAGTAGACTCTCGATATTCGTATGGGTGTTCGGTCCACGGCGTGAGAAGGTTTCATGGGCGAGGAGGGCCCGAATTTCTTCGTCACTCAAACCCATCAACAAGGATTTTCCAAGTGATGTGCAGTATAGAGGCTTTCTCTGGCCAACTATCGCATACTTGCGAAGACTGTTGATTTGTTCCTTGCTATCCACATAGACCATCTTGTCCTCCTGTCGGATGGCAAGAAAGACCACATTACCTGTAGTTACGGAAAGTTCGTCCATGGCAGGGGAGCTCTCAGTCTTCAGTTCGAGGTTGTTGAGATAGTTGCTGCAAAGAGCAATGAAGCCAGGACCAAGACGATATCGACCGGTTTCTTCTGATTTCCTCACATATTCTCGTTGAATGAGCACTCCGATGAGACGGTGTACCGTGCTTTTGGGGAGCTTGAGCATCTCAGAAATCTGAATCAGGTTGTAGCCGTTCTGTTCGTTTCCCAACAACTCCAAGATGTCAAAGGCTCGATCAAGTGATTGTACTTTCAATTCTGATGGCACCTCTCATCCTCCTTGTTCTTGCAATATATTCCATTTATTTCCCCTTGACAAGAGATACAGGTATCTTATAATGGAATCAGATTCCACCATGTGGGACAAAACTGGAAATATTGAGAAATATGTGTACATAATCATATATTAATTCTTCAATATGAAAAGAAGTTCCACGATATGGAACATAATTGCAAGGAGTTACGATATGGATACAAGGTATTCGACTGGTAAAGAGGGCTTCAAGCATATGACGACACAGGAGCTTAGGGATGAGTTCTTGGTGGACGGAATATTTCTCGCTGACGAGGTGAGTGGAGTCTATTCACACATTGACAGGATTGTCACGATGGGTGCAATGCCGGTGAAAGGGGAGCTGGACCTGGAAAAGAACATCGATCCGATGAAGGATTTTGGTGTCGAGTACTTCCTGCAGCGCCGCGAGATTGGAATGATCAACATCGGTGGCGATGGTTACGTGGTGGCCGATGGTAAGCGCTATGATCTGGTGAGCCTGGATGGATTGTACCTTCCGATGGGAACTAAGAAGGTGAGCCTTGGAAGCAATGACGGGAAAAATCCTGCGAAGTTCTATATGAGCAGTACTCCTGCACACCATGCCTTTGAAGCAAAGCATATCGTCTTTGCCGATGCAAAGCATGTACCAGCTGGCAACAAGGCAGAGAGCAATGAACGGGTGATCAACCAGTATATTCACCCCGATGTATTGGATACCTGCCAGCTTTCCATGGGGCTGACTCAACTGAAAGAGGGCAGTGTGTGGAATACGATGCCGGTACATACGCATGAGAGAAGGATGGAAGTGTACTTCTACTTTGACATTGATGCAGAGCAGACACTGTTCCACTTCTTCGGGGAACCAAGTGAGACAAGGCATATCATAGTGCACAACGAACAGGCTGTTATCAGTCCGTCATGGTCGATCCACAGCGGAGTAGGTACAAGCAACTATACGTTCATCTGGTCAATGTGTGGTGAGAACAGAACCTACACTGACATGGACCATGTGGCAACGAAGGATTTGAGGTAAATTGTATGGGATATATTGAAAAACAGTTCTCCCTTGAGGGGAAGGTGGCCTGGGTGACCGGGGCCAGTTATGGCATTGGGTTTGCCATTGCAAGTGCCTATGCATCTGCTGGTGCGAAGATTGCGTTCAACGATATCAACCAGGAGCTGGTGGACAAGGGCCTTGCTGCCTACAAGGAAGCAGGCATCGATGCCAAGGGCTATGTATGTGATGTCACCGATGAGAAAGCGGTAGCTGAGACAACGGAGAAGATAATCAAGGACCTAGGGGCTGTTGATATCCTGGTAAATAATGCCGGGATCATCCGCCGTGTTCCGATGCACGAGATGAGTGCAGAGGAGTGGCGCAAGGTAATCGACATCGACCTGAATGCCCCCTTCATCGTAAGCAAGGCTGTCCTGCCCGGGATGATGGAAAGAAAGAGCGGTAAGATCATAAATATCTGCTCAATGATGAGTGAGCTGGGCAGAGAGACGGTTGCCGCGTATGCTGCTGCAAAGGGTGGCCTGAAGATGTTGACGAGAAACATCTGCAGCGAGTACGGCAAGTACAACATCCAGTGCAACGGGATTGGACCTGGCTACATAGCAACCCCGCAGACAGCTCCTCTTAGGGAGCGGCAGGCCGATGGTAGCCGTCACCCGTTTGACTCATTCATCGTTGCAAAGACACCTGCAGAGCGTTGGGGGACAACCGAGGATCTCACCGGTCCTGCCTTGTTCCTTGCCTCCGGTGCAAGTGACTTCGTGAATGGCCATGTCCTGTATGTCGATGGTGGCATTCTTGCCTATATTGGCAAACAGCCCTAATTAGTTCTTTCTTTTTACTTTGCCCATATTCCCTTCGGGGGATGTGGGTGATTTTTTTTGGCTCAAGGCTGAGATGGCAAGTAATGATTGTTGCTGTTTGTTGCAAAGATGAGGAATTCGGTTAAAATTCAATTATGAATTGCGTGAACACGTAAAATTCAATTGAAAGCTGTTAGGAAGAAGCAAAATACGATTTGTCTTAGCTTTTGCTCAATACCTAATGATAAGGCCAAATTGGAATAATGTTCCAAAAAGGATATTAACAAATATTTATCTAATAAGAAGTTGGAAGTGCCCAAACTGCTTCTTTTACGCTCTGGATTCATTGACAGTCAGGAGCTAAGCAGGTAGGATTTGCACGTCTAGTAATAGTGAGAATTAAGAGGAGTCTTGTATGGCAACAAAGAACACAAAGTATGTCTATTTTTTTGGCTCCGGTAAGGCAGAAGGAACTGCCCAGATGAAGGATCTGCTCGGAGGAAAGGGTGCAAACCTTGCCGAGATGACCAGCATTGGGCTTCCTGTCCCACCGGGCTTTACAATCAGCACTGAGGCTTGCGCCTTTTATAGTGCCAATAAAGGTAACTATCCTGAAGGATTGAGAGAAGAAGTGCTGGAACACCTTGCCAGACTCGAGAAGACGATGGGTGCAAAGCTGGGAGACAATAATGATCCCTTGCTTGTCTCCGTAAGAAGTGGTGCTGCCCAGTCCATGCCAGGAATGATGGATACCATCCTCAACCTGGGACTTACCCCCGATTCCGTTCAGGGGTTGATCAAGAAAACAAACAACGAGAGATTCGCCTGGGACAGCTATCGCCGTTTCATGCAGATGTTCGGTGACGTTGTCATGGGTGTTCCCCATCATGAGTTCGAACGTGCATTGCAGGATGTGAAGGACACTCGTGGTGTTGAACTCGATACCGATCTTGACAGCAAGGATCTGCAGGAAGTGATTGCCCGCTACCAGAGACTGTACAAGCGCTTCACAGGTGAGGAGTTCCCTACCGATCCCCTCGACCAGTTGTTCAAGGCTATCAATGCAGTATTCAAGTCCTGGAACAATGAGCGTGCAAACAAGTATCGCCAGATGAACGATATTCGTGGTCTTCTGGGTACTGCGGTAAACATCCAGAGCATGGTATTCGGTAACATGGGGGAGACCAGTGGCACTGGTGTAGCCTTTACGCGTGACCCCTCAACTGGAGAGAACCAGTTCTATGGTGAGTACCTGATGAATGCTCAGGGTGAGGATGTTGTTGCAGGTATCCGTACCCCACAGTCGATCTCTACACTCAAGAAAGTCAATGAAAAGGTCTATGACCAGTTGGTTGATATCAGGGGCATCCTGGAAAAACATTATAAGGATATGCAGGATCTTGAGTTCACCATTCAGGAAGGAAAGCTGTACATGTTGCAGACCAGAAATGGTAAGAGAACCATTTTCAGCTGGTTGCGCACCCAGGTCGAGATGGTTGAGGAAGGCTTGATCGACAAGGAGACAGCAGTAAGTCGTGTTCCCTCTGGTGAGTTCGGCAAGTTGTTTGCCCCAATTCTCGACGGCAAGTACATCAGGGACAACTCCCTGGAAGTTATCACTCGTGGGCTGAATGCAAGCCCTGGTGGTGCATGCGGCCAGATCTACTTTACTGCTGAGAAAGCAGAAGAGATGGCTGCAGAAGGGAAGGATGTCATTCTCGTGAGAACCGAGACCAGCCCTGAGGATATCGGTGGTATGGCGGTTGCCAAGGGTGTTGTCACCTGCCGTGGTGGTATGACAAGCCATGCAGCCGTAGTAGCCCGTGGCATGGGTTGCCCTTGTGTCAGTGGTGCTGGGGAGATTAAGATCAATGAACCAAAGCGCTTCCTGGAAGTAAACGGGACCAAGCTCAGTGAGGGAGATTTCATCTCCATCGATGGCTTTACCGGTGAAGTGTATGGTGCAAAGATTCCTGTCCGTGCTTCCGAGATCGTCCAGGTGCTCAATGGTGCCATGAAAGAGAGTGAGTCAATCCTGTACAAGGATTACAAGGCCTTCATGGGATTCGTCCAGGACCTGAAGTCATTGGGTGTCTACACCAACGCCGATACACCGCATGATGCACAGATGGCTGTTGCTTTCGGTGCCGAGGGCATCGGTCTCTGCCGAACAGAACACATGTTCTTTGGTGGTGACAGGATCATGTCGATCAGAAAGATGATTCTTGCCAACAATATTGTGGAAAGGGAGAAAGCTCTCGCTGAATTGCTTCCCATGCAGAGGAGTGACTTTGAGGAGATCTTCCTTGCACTTGATGGCCGACCGGCTACCATCCGCTTGCTTGATCCACCGTTGCATGAGTTCCTTCCCAATGACCATACCAGCAGGCATGAACTTGCCTTGCAGATGGGTATCACGGTAGAGGAAGTAGCACAGAAGTCTTCTGCCTTGCATGAGTTCAACCCGATGCTTGGTTTCCGTGGTTGTCGTCTTGCGATCATCTATCCTGAGATTCTGAGAATGCAGGTAAGGGCGATCATCGAGGCTGCGATCAACGTGAAGCGCAAGGGTATGGAAGTACTGCCTGAGATCATGATCCCGTTGGTAGGCAACTACAAGGAGTTTGTGTTCACCAAGAAACATGCCCTTGAGGTGATCGAGCAGATTTTCAGTGAACAGTCTCTCAAGGTGCACTACAAGATCGGTACCATGATCGAGGTTCCTCGTGCTGCCATCACCGCAGACGAGATTGCCAAGGAAGCAGAGTTCTTCAGCTTCGGTACCAATGATCTGACCCAGCTTACCTGTGGATTCAGTCGTGATGATGCGGCTTCTTTCCTCGGTGCTTATGTAAATGATGCTGACAAGCAGTTCTATGAGTATGACCCGTTTGCCACCCTTGATGTGAATGGCGTGGGCAAGCTCGTGGAGATGGCAGTCAAGCTTGGTCGCTCTGCTAACCCCTCTATCAAGTTGGGTATCTGTGGTGAGCATGGTGGAGACCCGAAGACCATTGCCTTCTGTAACAAGGTTGGCCTTGATTATGTCTCTTGTTCTCCGTTCCGTGTTCCCATTGCCCGTCTTGCTGCAGCGCAGGCTGTGATTGAGGCAAAGAAGAAGGCTTAAATCTTGTATTTTGAAGATTGTATCCCGGGCTTAAAGCCCGGGATATTTCTTGTGCGCACATTGTTGGGTATGTGAGACAAGAAAAAGCGGTCCCCTAAGGAACCGCTTCTTGAGCCAAAAAAGGGAATTGAACCCTTGACCTGCTCATTACGAGTGAGCTGCTCTACCGCTGAGCTATTTTGGCAATGAACTACTGAAAACAGATGCATTCTACCCGAAACAGGGAAGAAGGTAAAGACGGATTGCGGATAAAATACCTGTTCATCTTTACCTTGACCTTAAGCGCTAATGTCGAGTAGGCTTGCGGGTGAAGAGGGATACGGTGAATAGAGAGAGACGGTTCAGACATGCTGTCGCCCAGGAGGTGGTTGTCTTGCTGAATACAGAAAAACAAGCAGTACGTACCAAAGTTGGGGTAGGGTGGCAGCCGGATGTCGCCCAATTTTTGTTGGACATGTTTCCTAATGCCTTGGAGTACGGTTTTGAGCTCAAGGATATTGCGCCGTTGGTCAGTGAGAAAGTAATCAACTTCACAGCGGAGGACTATGCATTGCTTGATGATGATTATGACTTGGAGGATCTATGATCGTCCTTGGTATCGAGACATCATGTGATGAGTGCAGTGCTTCCCTGGTGGAGGATGGGCATACCA
>NZ_JAEKNT010000200.1 GCF_016406725.1 Sphaerochaeta sp. S2
TCCTTGGGGTGGTTCATGACAAAGCAGAATAGGTTCAGATAGTCCTGTAGGTCATCCCTGATGAATCCTGAGTGGGAGGCAAGGAAGAGTTTCAGCATCCTGCAGTATTGATTGATCCTGTTCAGCGGATTCTCGGAATCAGGCAACTGCTTGATCTGTCGCGAATCATACACGATGCTCCTGAGCCTGAGAGCTTCTACCAGCGGCCCGTGGGCTTGTTCCATGTCATGCCTCATGGTAGATTCCGGCTTGATGTGAGATGCAAATATGTCCAGTGTTCCCTGCTTGGTTGGTTTTCCCTCTCCTTCCACAAAGCAGATGACGCTGCTTTGGTCGCAGGCAATACCGATACAAATCTGGTTTCGGGACAATCCCCGGTACTCTTTGCCATCGGCTCTTCTCTGAATGTCGGAATTTCGAACCTTATAGAAGGTCTCATCAAGCTCAACCTCACCTGACAGTACCAGGGTACCTTGGTACTCCCTCAATACCAGGAAGACCTTTTCCATCCAGTATCTTGTAGTTGTATAAGCATTACGGTTGCTCTTCGATGTCAGGCTGAAGCTGCCGTACCCGAATATGGAGAGCAAGAAATCTAGCCATTCGGTAAGAGGTAGCTTGTGGGAATCGAAGATTGTGTTGGTCAAGGCATTGAAGGTCCGTCCGCAATCCTTGCACCTGAACTTGCGGACCCCGTTGGAGGTAAAGCCAAATCTCTGGATGGCAGGGCTTCTGCAGTGCCTGCATTCCTGTACATTCAGCGAGTTGAGCAGCTCAACCTCGCCGGTATCAGAGATGACCGGATGTTTCCTGTGATAATTGCCCTGATTGCTCTCATCGATGAATGCTTGGAGCGCTGTGGCTTCAGGCATATCGGACCAAGGGGTCTTCCTCCTGGATTTCGATCTGATTTTCTTCATGTGGTAGTCCTTTGTGAGAAGACAGAGGCCAGATAGGGACTACCACATCGCAACTATCCAGCCAGCTGTCTGAGCTAAGACCTCTGTCAAGACAGGAAAGATAGAAAATAAGGAATTTCATGCTACCTGTTCTTTGGTATCGTCTTCCCCAACGGGGAAACATCCTTTTCTATAGACTTCATCCGGTATCTGATAATCCAGGCCTTGATGT
>NZ_JAEKNT010000201.1 GCF_016406725.1 Sphaerochaeta sp. S2
CGAGTGAACAGCTGGAAGCCGCCCTTGAGTTACTACTCAAACTCTATCGGGAAATCAGGTACTCACTAAACCCACGATTTGAACTCGAGCTATTCATTTCCCGTCTGGGGAGCCTTCCTTCCCTTGTTTCAGCAACGACTCTCGTGAAGAAAATTACCCAGATGCGGGATGAACTGCTTTCAGGGACAGTGAAACTTCCCCCAAAAAAGCTTGAGGTCCAACCTGACCTGCTTGCCACCAGGGAAACCATCAAACCCAAGGAGAAGACACCCCCTTCCAGCAGCGTTGCAGCACTTGGGCAGAGAAACGAAGAGGTCAAAGAACAGAACGTTCCTGTAAAGCCTGCTCCTGTACAGAGTCGCCCATTCACCAAGGGAGATCTTCCTGCCTTGGTAGGTAAACTCTCAAGCGCACCACTGCTCAGTCAAGTGGTACAGGCAATTACTGAAGTAACGAATGATGAGGGAGTATTGAATCTTACCTTCTCCACTGCCTTCTGCCAGAATAAGGCAGAAGAGAGTACTGAGAAATTCAGATCCCTGGTCAAGGAGATTACAGGGTTTGATGGACCGATACGATTCCACTGCCTTGAGACAGAGAAACAAGAAGAGACCCCACAGACTGAAGATTCAGTAGTCTCAAAGATCGCCTCGATTTTCCGGGGAGAGATCACCCAACAAACCAATGAAATGTAAGTGAGGAAACACCGTATGGATATGAACCCTTTTGAGCTGTTGAAAAATATGAAAGGCATTCAGGAGAATGTGAAAAAAATGCAGGAAATGCTTCCCACCATTACTGCAACCGGAAGTGCCGGTGCAGGTATGGTTGAAGTTACCATCAATGGAAAATTCATTGTCACTGACATCCATATCGAAAAAGATATTGTCGACCCAGATGACCTAGGAACACTTCAGGTATTGTTGAGTAGTGCCTTCAATGACGCATCAGCAAAAATCCAGCAGAAGATCCAGAGTGAAGGTATGAAATATGCCGGTCCTTTGGGTGGCTTCCCCCCTCAGGCCTAGTCATGACAGCATTGGAAAACCTTATCCAGACCCTTTCCCGTCTTCCTGGTATCGGTCCGAAGAGTGCCTCGAGACTCGCCTATCACCTGATAAAGACCGAGAAGAGCTATAATCAGAACCTCAGCCAAGCAATTGCCACCATACAGGACCGGATTTTCCCCTGTTCCATATGTGGCAGTTTCACCGAGACCGATCCTTGTCCTGTATGTAGTGATGCTTCCCGGGACAGGAGTCTTCTCTGTGTGGTGGAAGAACCACAGGATGTGCTGACCATCCAGTCCAGTGGGGCATATAATGGGCTGTATCATGTGCTTGGGGGAGCGATCAGTCCACTCGATGGAGTTGGGCCCGAACAGCTCTCATTCTCCCGCCTCCTGCAACGTATCAAGGAGGGTCAGTTCACAGAACTGATTATAGCCACCAATCCAACTGAAGAGGGTGATACAACAGCTCTTTACATCAGACATATTCTCAAGGAATATACAGAGCTCTCCATAACGCGATTGGCCAGTGGACTGCCTATTGGAGGAGATTTGGAATACGCTGACAGAATTACCTTGGCAAGATCATTACGAGGGAGAGTGACGTTCTAGCGAATTCCACGCTCTCTCTTGATTGATTCATATGCGTCCTGGATTTCCCTGAACTTTGCCGTCGCATGACCCAGGAATTCCTCCCCCATGCCTTTTGAGGCAAGGGTGTCAGGATGGAACTCAATACTGAGCTTCCTGTAGGCACGCTTCACTTCATCATCAGTAGCCGTACGTGGAATATTGAGAATTGCATAGGATTTGTCCGATGCATTGCTGCAACCACCATAGCGGTTACAGAGCATCTCAACAAAGCTATCACTTAAGCGGAATATCTTTGCAGCGCGTCTGATCATCTCTTCTTCTGCACTGTTGATGACTCCATCGGCAGCAGCTACACGGTAGAAGATATCGATCATCAACTGAAGAATGTTTGGTGCGTGGCTAAAGTTTTGATAGAATTGGGAAGCGAACTGTTCAAACGTTCCACCACCGGTAAGTGCGGTATCGAAGACCCGCATGGCAGCTTCTTCTTCACGATACCCCAAACGAAGATCCTGACGAATGAACTCCAGTACTTTCTGACGTTCATGTGATGAAACCGAACCGTCAGAGGATGCAATCCTTGCAAGCATCGAGAATGCACCCACGAAAAAGAGCATCTGCTCCCTATCGAGGGTTGTATAGCTACTTCTTGTTGTTTGGGTGGATCCTACATCACCGGCCTTGTCAAACATATGGCCGAAGGCAATCCCAGCAATCATTCCCAAGGGTCCTCCGAACATGAAGCCGAAGGTACCCCCAAATAGTTTACCGAGCCACGCCATGACTTACAGCTTGTCGATCAACATTGAACACTTTCCGGAAGGAATCGGAAGAGTCTTCTTCTTTTTCTCCCCAAGAATTTCAATGGTGAAGTAATAGAGCTTTTCGCTCTCAAGACGAATTTCCCAGCCACGGTCTGTCTTGTTGCTGAGAATGGTGATCATGTTACGTTTCAAGGAGAGGTTCTCGATTCCCATGGCCTCAAGGGAGGGCATGACCCAATCGACAGTCTTTCTGGGAAGCGAAATTTCCAAGCCAATGATGTTCTCGATCATCAAGGTAATGGTGACCACTCCTGCATAGGGCATCAATCTCCTGCGCGGGAAGTCTGGAATCTCATCTGTCTTGGAGAAGCCTTCCTTGTTTGGAAGGTACGCCTCCCATACATCCCCTATGGTTTCAGCATCGGGATGCAGGGTATCAAGCAGGAAATACATGTGCCTGATAGCACACTCCCTTGCAAAGATGAACTGGTTGAATTTCTCCAGCCCCTTGATAACCATATAGGTATTGATGGGAATAACCCCACCACAATGCCCATTACCCTCTTCGCTGAACGCGGGAGAAGAGACCGGCACACTCGGGAAAGGGTTGTCAGTTCCAAACTCTTTCGGGTCCTTGAGGTACTCAATCAGGTAAGCAGCACGTTCATCATTGGGAATTTCCGCAAGCATTGTCCAATAAGCACCGATGTACTTGTTGTCAATGCGGTTTTCCTTGATATCCAGATCATAGTAGAAATTGGTATCAGGATCCCACATCATACTGTTTATCCTCGTCTTCAAGGAGAAGTAAATCCGCTTGTAACGGAAACTCAACTCCTTGTCGTTGAGGATATCACCGATCGCAGACATGTACAGGGCATTAACAGCAAGCTGTGCATTGAAGTCCAATGGGTAGTACACATGGTCACGGGGAATATTACCACTCTGGCATGCTTCGATGGGAACAGAGTAGAGCCCATTGGGCTTTTGGAACGTTGCCTGGATCCAGGAGAAGTATCGCTCCAGTACAGGAACGACCTCCTTCAGCCTTTTCTTGTTTCCAATCTTATGGTAAAAGCCATGTTCAACATAGGCAAAAAGAGGAGGGAAAATCCCTTCCGGGTTTGCTGCCGTAAAGACAGGCTTCCCATCCTCTATGGAGTACTCCCCACGAATAGCACCATTTGCTTCCTGTTTCTGGTAGAAATAGTCAAGCATAGGGAACGGAGAGTTATTCTGGTTGCTATACACCAGAAAAAGAGAAGAGAAACAGGATAAATACTGATTGAAGGTTGTCTGGCCAGGGTATGAAAGATAGGAACCGCTCATGCCATTGGCTTCGGTTCCTTGCTTCCAAAGTTCGTCTATCCATACCCAAGACCTGTCATACATGTCGACAAAATCTTGATCATAAAAATGTACGAACGGCACCATATCCTTTATCAAATTGGGAACTCCTTAGTTATCAGCTAAAACGAGAAAAACTACATAAGACGCGCATTGTTAAAGATAAACTCTCTTAGAGGAGAAGTCAATCATATTCAGGCAAGTTTTGGAAACACTTCACTTTTTCGAAAACCAAACTTCCTGATTCCAAAGAAAATTTTTAATCATTTATATAATAGCTAATTATTGAAGAATTGAAAAGGGCTACTTTTTAGTAAAACTACAATATTTATCTGTTTGTTCTGTATCGAGCTCAACATCTAGACACGGTTTGCCCAAAAAACCCAACTCTCAGCAAAACACCGGGAGGACGGCTTCCAAAAGCGTAACGGAAAACTCCATACAACCTTGAGAAATCTCCTCCCCATCAACATGTACAGGCATTGGATGATCACTACTTACCATCTTCACCTCCTTCACTCTTGAGACACTGAATTCCTTGCGTTTGACCTGTCCTCCCTTGAAGAAGGTAAGCGCCAGAGGAACCAATTTCCAGCTGGGAACAGGAGTATTTGCATATACCACATCAAACAAGCCATCATCAAAAAGCGCATCCGGACCCATCAGGAATGCTGAGCCCATTCTCCTTCCATTGCATATGGAGAGTTGCTGTGTCTGGAGTTTTTGCGTCTTTCCATCCAAGGTAAGTTCAACGGAATACGGAGCTGGATAATGGATCAGAATTCTGATAAGGGCAAAGACATAGCTTGGAGTCCCCGAGACATGCTTGAAATCACTGGCAAGAAAGTTTACCAATGGCTCAAATCCGACACCAAGGCCATTTATGAAGTATCGTCCCTGTGGATATTTCCCACCATGTACAATACCTGCATCAATAGTTCGTTTGGTACCCTGAAGGATTACCGAGCAGGCTTCCTTGAGGGATTTCGGTATCTGCATACTCCAGGCAAAATCATTGCCCCGTCCAATTGGTATTACCCCGAGGGTCGGTACCGGTAGCTGCTTCTCTGCTGCAGCCTTCAACATTCCATTGACCGTCTCGTTGACGGTGCCGTCCCCACCGGCAGCAATGATTGCATCACGCCTTTCACACGTTGCCTGCCATGCCAGCTGTTCGGCCCCTTCACCCTTCTTGGTGTAGACCAGTTCCACATGATTCCCAGATTGAGAAAGCAAGGCCTTGATCAAGTCCCCTTGCTTTTTTGCTCTTCCCTTCGCTGCATGTGGATTCAGAATAACGAAAAGCTCTCGCTCAGCCATGGCAGTACCCCTTATTCCTATTTACACCCAAGGACCGATGACCTATGATGAGCGTTGTGAAAACATACGCCCCTCGCACAGCATTTCTTCCTACAACACAAGAAGATTTGCAACAACGGTCCTGGGACCAAATAGACATCGCATTCATCAGTGCAGACGCCTACGTCGATCATCCCTCATTCGCACTTGCCCTCTTGGCACGATTGCTGGAAAAGGAAGGTTATCGTGTGGGTATTATCGCACAACCCGACTGGAACTCAACAAAAGATTTCCTTAAATTGGGCAAACCACGTCTTTGTTGCCTTATTAGTGGAGGGAATATCGACAGTATGGTCTCCCACTATACCGCCAATGTAAAACCGCGAAGTGAGGACGAATACAGCCCCGGAGGCAAGGCAGGGCTCCGCCCAGACCGTCCAACCTTGGTGTATACCGCGAAGGCAAGACAAGCATACGGTAAGGATACCCCAATCATCATAGGGGGACTGGAGGCTTCACTGAGAAGGCTCAGTCACTATGACTACTGGAGTGACAAGGTACGTAAACCCATCATCCTCGATGCAAAGGCCGACCTCTTGGTTTACGGAATGGGAGAGAGACAGACCCTTGAAATCATTCGACGTCTCGACAAAGGGGAACCAATCTCACAGCTCAAGGACATCAGGGGAACAGTCTACGCTGCCAATCCTAACACCTTTGAGATCGAGGCAGAGCCAACAAGCATCATTCCCTCCTATGAAGAGGTCAGTGAACGGGACAAGCAATCCAATACACCAACTGAAGCAGGAAAAATAGCTTATGCGAAAGCATTTGGCATGCAGATGCTGCAGGAAAACCCGATAATGGGGAAACGAGTCATTCAATCCTGTATGCAACGTCTGGTTGTCCAGAACCCTCCTGCCCTTCCGCTGGAGGAAGCTTTTTTCGATTCCCTACACGAACTTCCTTTCACCCTTGATGCACATCCAGACTACGAAAAAGCAGGGGGAATCCCTGCCCTGAAGGAAGTACAGTTCTCCATCACCAGCAATCGTGGGTGCTTTGGCTCCTGCTCTTTCTGTGCCATCACCAGCCACCAGGGCAGGATGATCCAAACCAGGAGCAAGGAATCCTTGGTAAAGGAAGCAAAACGAATGAGTGAGCATCCTGCATTCAAGGGATATATCCATGACCTAGGAGGCCCAACGGCAAACTTCCAAGGTTTGGCTTGCGATAGACAGCAAATCTATGGGCCCTGCCCGGCAAAGGAGTGCCTCTATCCCAATCCTTGTGCCAATCTCAAGGACTACCATGGAAGGTATCTCGATCTTCTTGAAGCCATTGAATCACTTCCTAGGGTAAAGAAGGTTTTCATCAGGAGCGGTATCCGCTACGACTATCTCCTGGAAGTTTGTGATGAAAAGACAAGGCAACGGTTCATGAACCATCTTGTCAGGAACAATGTCAGTGGACAGCTCAAGGTTGCTCCCGAACATGTCAGCGACAAGGTGCTTGATGCCATGGGCAAGCCAAGGGCAGCCCTCTTTGACGAGTTCACTGAACTCTACCAAGAGACCACAGAAAAGGCAGGTAAAAAACAGTACCTGATACCCTACTTCATAGCGGCTCATCCCGGCAGTACGCTAGAGGATGCCATCACACTGGCCTTATATCTGCACAAACTACACTTCATTCCCGATCAGGTGCAGGAATTTTATCCAACGCCCGGGACAGTCTCTACCTGTATGTACTATACTGGGCTCGATCCCAGGCCTGGCAAGCGGTTTGCCAGCGTTTACGTCCCCAAGGGACGTGAGAGACATCTGCAGCGAGCCCTCCTGCAGTACAACAAGATAGAAAACCGCCCCTTGGTTCTTGAGGCCTTGGAAAAAGCGCAGAGGAAGGACTTGTCGAGGATACTCCTCACAAGACGGTAAACTTGGTGGAAAAGACAATATCAGAACGTAGGGATTTCTTTCAGAAAATGGTGACCATAGCCTTGCCAGTGGTCTTCCAAAGCCTGCTAACCAACTCCCTCTCCTTTGTTGACACCCTGATGATCGGTCAGCTCGGTGAATCCTCCATTGCTGCGGTTGCACTGGGAAACCAGATGTTCTTCCTGATCAGTGTGTTGTTTTTCGGTGTCTGCAGTGGATCAGCCATCTTTCTCTCCCAATACTGGGGGGCGAAGAATGAAACAAATATCCAACGGGTCCTGGGACTCTCGTTCACCTTGGCAGGAGCTTCAGCTCTGATTTTTGCCTTGGCATCCTTGTTCATACCTCGCCAGATCATGCATATATTCACCACTGAAACAGAGGTGGTCAGCCAAGGTATCGCGTATCTCAGGATTGTCGGCATAAGCTACCTCTTTACCGCGATCAGCCAGGTGCTTGCTACGGCACTGAGAGTCATTGGATATGCAAAGATCCCCTTACAGGTTGCTCTCTTCTCCCTGACCCTAAATGCAGGGGGTAACTACCTCCTCATCTTTGGTATTGGTCCATTTCCTGAATTGGGTGTGGCAGGGGCAGCAATCGCAACCACCATAAGTCGACTGGTTGAGGTGATCGCCCTCCTGTGGATCGTCTACCATCGCCATCCTGTCATTGCCATCAGAAGCAGGGAAGCCTTCCGGTGGAACAAGACATTCTTGCTGCATATCATCCCTACCAGCATGCCTGTGATCATCAATGAATTCTTCTGGGCTCTTGGCATGGCCACCTACAAGGTTGCCTACAGCAAGATGGGAATTGAAGCCATCGCCTCCATAAATGTGGCGGAATCGGTAGGGAATCTTTTCTTTGTCCTGATGATGGGTATCAGCAATGCAACATTGATCATGATCGGGGTCAAGATCGGGGAAAAACAAAGACTCCTTGCCCTGCTCTATGCCAAACGATTCATTGCCACAGCCCTTTTGGTAGGACTTGCAATGGGCATCTTTGAATTCCTCTTTGCCCCGCTGTTCACCTCCTTCTTTAATATCTCTGATAGGGTAAGAGAACTGGCTATCTACTGTCTTTCCATCAATGCAGCTTTGCTACCGATCAAAAGCATCAATATGGTCATCATTGTGGGAATACTACGCAGTGGTGGCGATACCAAATATTCCATGTTCGCAGAGATGTTCGGGGTATGGGCGGTCGGCGTTCCGCTTGCCTTCATCGGAGTATTCCTGTTGCATCTCAATACCTGGCAGCTCTACCTGCTCTTGGGTATGGAAGAGGTCACCAAGTTGTTCATAGGCCTATATCGCATCAAGAGAGAGGCATGGATTAACGACCTGACAGCTACCTTTCATTGACCTCTCTTGCGTATGAACGTATAGTTGTAGGTAAAGAGAGGTATCTACATGAGTCTACGAACCGTACTTACCAATGGGACTGTTGTAACTGGTTATGCAAAACTGAAAGACTGTGCCCTCTATATAGATGAAAAAGGGGAAATCGGTGACATCTTCAATATGAGAAGATTGTCAGAGAAACACTTCCCCAGTGACACCACCATGATTGATGTAGGAGGTTCCTATATCATGCCTGGTTTCATCGATTCCCATATCCACGGAATTGGGGGTTTTGGGACAGAAGACTGTAAGGCTTCCAGCATCCTGGGAATGAGCGAGCGACTTGCGGACTTTGGAGTGAGTGCATTCATGCCCACTGTATATACTGACAAGCTTGATGTAATGAAAGCCAGCACCAAGGCAATCGCTGATGCAATGGGCAGTGAGCAAGGTGCAAAGATAATGGGCATCAATCTGGAAGGGCCCTTTATCTCCATGGAACGTGTTGGAGCCCAGAATCCAGAGGGCGTAATACCTGTCAATCTTGAGATTTTCAATGATCTCATCGAAGCAGGACAAGGCAAGGTCATCTGTATGACAGTAGCCCCTGAACTCAAACACATGCGTGAATTGGCATTGTTGGCAAGAGAAAAGAACATCGTTTTGCTTGCTGGCCATACCAACGCCAGCTACGAAAATATCATGGAAGGGATGCAGTGTGGAATCTTCCACTCCACCCACTTCTTCAATGCAATGAGTCGCCTGCATCACAGGAACCCTGGAACGGTCGGGGCGATCCTGATCCAAAGAGACATGCAGTGTGAAATTATCTGTGACGGTATTCATGTACATCCTGAATTGGTCAAAATGTTGCTCCGTGAAAAACCACTGGACAACATTGTCATGATAACCGACAGTCTCAAGCCCACCAAACAAAGAACCGGCCCGATGTTGGCCAATGGAATAGAATGCACGGTGGGAGAAGATGGAGCCTTTGTCAGTCTCAAGGATCCAGACCTTTTCATCGGCTCTGCACTGACCATGCTCCAAGGAATGAAAAATGCAATCGACTGGGAAATACCCATTCAACAGGCAAGCCAGATGAGTTCCACAAACCCAGCACGTATCTACAGCTTTACCAAGCAAGGGATGCTGGTTCCAGGCTACAAGGCGGATGTGGTTGTCCTGGATGAGAACATGCAGATGAAAGGTTTGTTTGTCGATGGAAATCTGATCCGTGACCGCTTTGCCTGAAAGAACAATAAGGAGTAAATAACGATGCAAGATGCAGTGAAGGGGTTGAAGCCCCAGGCACTCTGGAACTATTTCTCTGACCTCTCTGATATTCCCCGAGAATCGGGAAATGAGGAAGGAGTACGCCAATTTCTACTTGCCTTTGCCAAAGAACATGAGCTAGAGGCCGTTGTTGATGCAGTCGGCAATGTTATCGTGCGTAAGAAGGCTTATCCCGGATTTGAAAAGAGACCTTCAGTCGCCCTGCAGGGACATATGGATATGGTCTGTGTAAAAGAGGCATGGAGCACTCATGACTTCGAAAAGGATCCCATTGAACTTGTGCAAGATGGCGACTTTCTCAGGGCTAATGGAACCACCCTCGGCGGAGATAATGGTATTGCAATCGCGCTCGCCCTCGATATCCTTGCAGACAAAGAGGCAAAACATGGTCCCTTGGAGGCCATCTTTACCATAAGTGAAGAGACCGGACTGACAGGGGCTTTCAATATTGAACAAGACAAGGTACAGAGCAGGCTCCTGATCAATCTGGACAGTGAAGAAGAGGGAGTTCTCTATATCGGGTGTGCCGGAGGAATAGAAGTTGATGTAACACTCCCTGTGCAGTGGGAAGCAGTCCCTTCTTCCTTCAAGGCTTTCACACTTACTGCAAACGGGATGCTCGGAGGGCATAGCGGTGGAGAGATTCATAAACAGCGGGCAAATGCCATCAAGGTAGCTGCTCGCGCATTGAGCCAGATTCACTCCTGTATGGTCTTCAAGGCAGAAGGGGGGACCAAACGAAATGTTATTCCTTCAGTTTGCACGCTTTCTTTTGCAGTACCGTCCGGTGAGATTGAAACACTGAAGGCTTTCGTCTCACAAACCCAGCAGATGCTTAGTGACGAGTATGCACTCAATGATCCGGATATTCGCCTTACCTTGGAGGAGACGGATGTCCCAAAGAAAGCTGTGGATGGAACAATCAGCAAACAACTGCTTACCAGCCTGTATGCCGCCCCACATGGGGTCGATGCCATGAGTTTCAGGATTCCTGGCATCGTGGAGACCTCATCCAATCTGGCCATTCTTCGGCTGGATGAAGAGGCTTTTCATGTAACCAGCAGCCATCGCTCCTCAGTACTCTCTGCGCGTGACGATATAGCCCGTAGATTTGCGTCAGTCTTCACCCTCGCTGGTGCAAAGACAACCTTTGTAGGGGCATACCCTGCATGGACACCAAATCCCGACTCAGCATTGACGGGATTCTGTGCAAAGGCGTATGAGGAGTATACTGGGAAGAAGCCGGAAATTACCGCCATCCATGCTGGTCTTGAATGTGGCATCATCAACAGCAGGATTCCTGGGATGGACTCTGTCTCCTTTGGCCCTGACATGTTTGATGTCCACTCCACCAAGGAACGTATCAGCATCCCCTCTGTTGAGCGTATCAGTGGATTCACCCGTCACCTGCTTTCAATCATCGAATGAGCAGGCCGATCATAGCGATAGGCGGGACCTATGACCAGGCTCCGCCTACCTCTGCATTTCCTACCCTTCGGAGGATTTTCACCAATGAAGGGTATGTTGCAAAGCTTGAAAAGAGTGGGGCTTCCGTTCTTCTCATTCCCCATACAAAAACCGATATTGACACCTTAATATCCCACTGTGATGGCCTTTTACTACCAGGAGGACCGGATATTGAGCCATCATTGTATAATAAAGAGCGTCACCCATCCTGCGGCAAAAGTGACATAGAGAGCGACATATTCCAAATCGCGTTGTATCATGCTGCAAAGAGAAAAGGCATACCGATCCTTGGTATCTGCCGGGGATGTCAGTTGATCAACGTAGCTGAGGGAGGAACTCTCTTTCAGGACTATATGATGAGAGAGCAACACGACATAGTACATCCAGATCTGGAACACTTTGACCAAGTAAGTCACCCTGTCACCATTCAGGAAAACACAAAGCTTGCATCCATACTGGGAAGTGGGGAGGTCGGGGTCAACAGTCTTCACCACCAATGCATCGACGAGGTTGCCCCTGCTTTTCAGTGTACAGCAAGAAGCAGCGATGGTTGCATTGAAGCTATAGAGAATACCAGTGAGAATTGGATTCTAGGGGTACAATGGCACCCTGAGAGCATGGAAGATGAGATGCTTCCCCTCTTCAAGGCGTTTGTGGATGCAGCCATGGGATAACAGGAGAGGCTGTCCCCTTAGAGGAAACAGCCTCAATTGTGTTTGGCAATGAGCTAGGTCAGCCCTTTATATCCCTTGCTAATGCCTTTGCCAGATCATAGGCCTTCTGCTTGTCTTCCTCAGTAGGGGAACCTTGGTATTCAACTACACCACGGCAGTCCAGCTTCATGGCCGAAGAGAATTCATCAAACTGCTTTTGTGCTCCACCAGACCATCCAAAGGATCCAAAGCGTAGCGTTTTTCTTCCCTGTACATGGCTTCTTTCAAGAATATCCAGAACATGGTACATCGGGGGGAACATCTTGTATTCGTAGGTAGGCATACCGATGACCAAGCCTTCGCTTCTCCACACCTTCTCCAGGACAAAGGACTCATGGGTCTGGGGAACCTGCAGAACATGGACCGGAATGCCCTCACTCTTCAGACCTTCAACAATTGAAGAGAGCAAGGCCTGAGTGTTCCCATACATACTCGACCAGACTACAGCTACCTCTTTTTCT
Source organism: Sphaerochaeta sp. S2 (assembly GCF_016406725.1). GTDB lineage: Bacteria > Spirochaetota > Spirochaetia > Sphaerochaetales > Sphaerochaetaceae > Sphaerochaeta. The sequence continues at coordinate 12,237 of NZ_JAEKNT010000201.1, forward strand.
CTGGGGCCTTGCATGTAGGTGGCCAGGGTCTTATACCACTCGATAATCTTCTCAGGTTCTGAGCGCCATACAACCCCATGGCTCGGTGCAACCATCTTGATGGAAAGCCCATCAAGCTTGGCAATTCCACGAATTACAAAGGATGAGAAGGAAGAGACGATGTTTGCATAGTAGCGTTCAGTCTCACTGGCAAGCTTTGCCTTATCCTCTTCAGTCAGCTCATCATCAAAACAGCCCTCATACCGGCCAAAGGAACCAAAGGCATCACAACTGAAGAGGATCCCATCCTCTTCCAGATACGTCATCATGGTTTCGGGCCAGTGGATATTCGGGGTCATGAAAAACTTAAGGGTCTTCCCCCCAAGGTCGAGGGTCTCCCCGTCACTGACAGCCCGTACGTTTTTCTCAATCTTATAGAAATGCTTTATCAGGGGAACAGCTTTTACGCTGCAGAGGATTTCTACATCAGGATAGTGCTTGACGATTTCTGCCATTGCACCGGTGTGATCTGGTTCCATATGATTGATGATGATGTAGTCCAGATTCCCTTCTCCGAGGGAAAGACTCTCCAGCTGATCACCAACAGCTTTCAACGCACCATCCCAATCCTTGACCAAATCGACCAGAACACGCTTCTCGTTGCCTTTCACTACATAAGAGTTCAGCATCACTCCATCAGGGATAGGCCATATTCCTTCAAACAGGTCCCGACTGCCAACCTTTGCGGCCACACGGTAGACACCATCTGCAAGTACATCAGGTTTCATAGTATTGAATCTCCTCTTCATACAAAGATACACAATTATACCAAATTTGTGAATGAAAGGCATCAATACACTATGACAATCCCTGCACTCACTCGGGAATCAAAGACAGAGCTGGGTCTCCCTTTGCATGGAAAATATGGTTCGCTGTACCTGTTTGTAGTCGCTCATATAATGCAGAAGCAGGGAATGGAACTCTTTTGAATGGTTGAAATGTACCAAGTGAGCCATTTCATGCAGTACCAGATAGGAGAGTTGCTTCTCGCTTAGGGCTTGGCATCGCAGGGAAAAATTCAGCCTGCCTTTTGCTGAACAGCTACCCCATCGACTTTTTGAATCGCGTACCGAAAAGGGAGGAATGGGGAGATGCAGGATATCTGCCCAATAGGAGACCAGGGGCGTCAGTCTCTTGCGTGCCTCTTCTCGGTAGAGTTCCTTGATCAGGCGGCAGATACCAAAGGAGTCCAAGGGCTTTTTGGGATCATAGGTCACAATCAAAGAGGAATCATGTACCGTAATTGCGACATACTTTCCAGGCTCCAACATAAGTGTGTAGTGTTTCCCTTCATAGGGAAACAACTCTCCACTCTCATAGGAATGCAGTGCCTGTTGCTGTTTTATGATTGTATGGAGCAGTTTTTCCTTATTGCTGAGAATAACTCTCTCTACGGCAACCTTCGATATTCCGTAAGGGGCACTTACTTTCACCTTCCCATCTGCCTTGACCCGAACTGTTATATGTCGAATCCCTCTTCTGTAGAGAAGGGTGTATGGTATGTTTTCTACTTTACCGTCTGTTTTCATTCTGCTACAGTATCTCTCATGCAACAAAGCAAGTCCATGATTTTACACCTCAACCAGGCGATTCCCTATCAAACAGCTCCATTCTCTGCCTCTGATGCGGAGGATGCTTATCAACAGATGCTCACCCATCTCGATGCTCAACCGGTAGGCAGTGAAGGTTGCCTTGCCCTCTCTTCCACTCTTTCCCTGCTCTTTGCCGGGGTACAGGAGAGTCCCGATGAGGCAACACGAGAGGCTGTTGAGAAAGGACTCCCCTTGCCAAAGGTAGCGGCTCCTTTCTATCTGGAAGAAGGAAGTTATACATTCACCCAACTCTCTCCCCCTTCTTCCATCGCCTCCTTATCCTCAGCAATCGACAACCTTTTTGATGGTCCGCCTGTCATCTACCTTAGGCTTCTGAAAGAGAACCCTCTTACCATCATTGCCCAGCTCTGGACACAGCGTTAGAAAAAAAGAGGGATGAGAAGCGGAGCAACCAAGCTCATGATCACACCATGGTAGATCGAACCTACCATGGTACGCGTTCCAAAGTGAGAGGAAAGCAAGACCAAGGTCACATCCATACTGGTCGCACCGGCAGTGCAGACTGCAGGATAGTAATACCTCCTTCCCAACCTTCCAAACAGAGGAATAAGGAAAAATGAGAAGCTCTCTCTCAGCAGATTGGACAGGAATGAGATGGAACCAAGAACCGGATACCCCAGATCGGTGATCAGGATACCGGAGAGAGAGTACCATCCAAACCCACTAAGCATCCCTACCACTTCCGCAAGCGTATAGGGAGTGAAAACGAACACTCCCAATGCACCAACGTAGGTACCGAGTATGGTGTAGAGAGGGAGGAAAAACAGGCTTCTATCAGCAAACACCCCTTTGAAGCTTATCTTCCGATGAACCATGCCCATGCCGACAAAGAACAACAGCACATAGAGCAGGTAGGTAACCAGGGAACTATCAAACCAAGAGAAGGCATTCGTACCCAGTCTCAATACCAATCCAAGGATTACAATGGAAACCAAGAGCAGAGGTTCCTTGATAATATCATACAGTCTTCTGATGAAACTCTGCTCCTTCCTCTTTGCAATGGCAATATGCTCAGAACGCAAGGACGGTGTCAGGATAAAGGAAAAAAACAGAGCAACAAGAATGGTACCGGCCACTCCAAACAACGTGATAAGCAACGCAGTAATACCGATGGTTCCAAACTGTGAGGTGATTCCATCGATCCCACCAGTGTTCACACCCATGAAAAACAGCAGAAGCCAAACCAAGAACATCTGTGCATATGCTGAGACGTGGGTGAACCTTTCCTTGCCCAAAAGATGTGCAGAACCCATTCCGAGAACTAAAGCAAGGGCGAGTTTTGCCAGATAGAGAAGTGTTTCCATGTGGACAAACAGTATATCAATCACACATGACTGTCAAATTCCCTTGTTTCTCCGCTCTTCCTTCAGTATAGTTGACTGCATGACTGATGAAAAAATGAGTGATACCTTCCACCGACTCACACTCAACGATGGAAGAGAGATTCTCCTTGTGGGCACAGCCCATGTATCCAAAGAGAGTGTTGATGAAGTGGCACAGCTCATTGAGAGTGAGCAACCTGACCATATCTGCCTTGAGCTTGACGATGGACGGATGAAAAACAGGGAGGAGAAATCCTCTTGGTCAAATATGGACATCAAGAAGGTCCTCAAGGAAAATAAGGGCTTTCTCCTGTTGGCGAATATGGCCCTCTCCTCCTTTCAGAAACGAATGGGAGACCAATCAGGGAGTGCCCCCGGAGAAGAAATCCTCAGTGCAGCCAGACTGGCCAAGGAAAAAGAGATTCCCTACTCACTCTGTGACCGGGAAATCCAGGTCACGTTCAGCAGGGCGTGGAGAAAGTCGAACCTCTGGAACAAGGCAAAACTCATTGCCACCATCATCAGCGCCGCTTTCAGTAATGAAAAGATTTCAGAGGAGGAACTGGAGTCCCTCAAAAAGGCCGATGTCATGCAAGGTATGATGGATGAGATGGCCAAGGAACTACCCTCGGTCAAGGAAGTGCTCATCGACGAGCGAGACCGTTATCTGGCAACCAGTATCTTCCTCTCCCCTGGTAATAAAAAGCTCGCCGTCATTGGCGCAGGTCACCAAGGTGGTATCATCAGGACAATCAAGGCAATAGAAGAGGGCACCATCGGTACCGACCTTTCAGACATCAGCACCACCCCAAAGGGTGGTAAAGCCGGAAAGATTTTCTCCTGGGGCTTTCCCATACTTATTGTGGGAATCCTCTTGTATGGTTTCTTCAACCTCGGTCAAAGTGAAGGGATCAAGATGTTTGGGTACTGGCTGGCAGTGAACATGAGCTTCACCGCCATTGGTGCCATCCTTGCACTAGCCCATCCCCTCAACACATTGGTAAGTATATTGTCAGCCCCCCTTACAAGCCTCCATCCTGGGATTGGGGTTGGAATGGTGAGCGGATTGATGGAAGCAACGCTCAGGAAGCCAAAGGTTCGTGATTTTGAGCAACTGGGGGAGGATGCAGCATCCTTCAGAGGGTGGTATCGAAACCGTGTATTGCACACCCTCCTTGTCTTCCTCTACACCAGCCTTGGAGCCTCCATCGGAAATGTTGTCATTTTCCCCATTCTTTTGAGCATGCTTGGTTCATAAGGAAAGCTAACAAACACAGCAAGAGAGGTCGTATCGATTGATACGGCCTTTCTTCAACTCTATTTCAAAATATTTATTTCTTTTATTTGTATATTTTTATTTATTTGTTAGTATTGCTTACTATATAATCACTTCATTGAATTCATAAGATCCAGAGCTTCCTTTATAGTAGAGCAAGCATGTTGAACCAGCGGGGAACGGGAAGCAATCCTGGGGACTATTGAACGTTTGAAACCCAGCTCCTTTGCAGCCTTTTCTCGTTTTTCAGGAAACCCAACACCCCTTACTTCTCCAGCAAGGCTAAGCTCCCCATAGCTGATCAAGGCCTTGGGTATACTCTTGTTGGTCAGGGCAGACCAGAGGGCAAGGGCAAGGGGCAACTCAATGGATACCTCGCTGAGTTTCATCCCCCCTGCTACATTGACATAGATATCCTGGTCACTGAGACGTAGGCCTGCATGTCGCTCCAAAATTGCAGCAACGCGGGTAACCCTGGCTGTATCAATACGGTCTGAATAGATTCGGGTATACCCATTCTTGGCACTGGTAGTCAGTGCCTGGATTTCCACCAGAAAGGTCCGCGACCCCTCGATAACCGGGGTATAGGATATCCCAGGGGGTATGTCCTTTGTGAGCCTATCGGTAATAAAGAATGAGGACGGATTTGCCACTGGGCTGAGCCCTTTCTCATGCATACTGAAAATACCGATTTCATCAACTGAGCCAAACCGATTCTTTGCTGCTCGAATCAACCGAATTCCACTGGAAATCTGCTCAAAGTAGATTACGGTATCAACCAGATGCTCAATGACTTTTGGACCAGCCAATACCCCTTCCTTCGTCACATGCCCGATAAGAAACAACGATATTCCCAACTGTTTGCAGAGACCAACCAAGGTAGTGGAACAAGATCGGATCTGGTTCACTGACCCGGCAGGGGAAGGAATCTCATCACTGGTAAGCGTCTGTAATGAATCAACAACGACTACATCGGGCTTCTCTTCACTCAAGAGACTTACCACCACTTCCACCCTGGTATCACAAAAAATCGAGATGGATGAAAGATTGAGTTCCAGCCGTTGGGCACGAAGCTTAACCTGACTGGGTGACTCCTCTCCAGAAATGTAGAGCACTTTTCGTCCGCTTGAGCACTTCTCAAGTACCTGGAGCATTAAGGTAGACTTGCCGATACCCGGCTCTCCCCCAAGGAGGATGGAAGAGCCACGCATGACTCCTCCACCGAGTACCCGGTCAAGTTCACTGATACCTGTCTCATACCGGAACAACGGATCAATCTCAACTTCCTCCAAACTCACAGGCTTGGTGGCAGTGCTGATCACAGCACGCTTGCCATCGGAAGGTTTACGTACCGCTTCCTCTTCAAAGGTGTTCCAACTTCCGCAGTCTGGACAGCGTCCCAACCATTTTGTCTCAACCCTGCCACATTGGCTACAGACGTAATGAACAGCCCTCTCTTTCACAAGTATCTCCTTCTAATATATCTATTTAAAACTTTATCAACTCCACATCGAAAATCAGATAGGAGTTGGGAGGGATAACCCCGGGATATCCCATGGTCCCGTATCCGAGTTCGGGGGGGATGATCAGGGTCCGCTGTTCACCTACGGTCATGGTCTTCAAGGCCTCATTCCATCCTTCAATCACCTGTCCGATTGCAAACTGCGCTGGGGTCCCCCTCTGCACTGAACTATCAAAGATTCTTCCATCGAGCAAGGAACCAGTATAGTGAACAGTTACAGTTTGGCCGTGTTTCGGGCTTTTCTTTCCTTCACCGTCTTTCTTTACTACATACCGAAGACCAGTCTCTGTCACTTTTGCATCAGGCCAACGATTCTTCAGCTCTTTCTCAAGCTTCTCTTTCTCCTTGGCTTCGCGGCTCTTGTTCTTTTCCTCTGCTGCAAGTACATACTGGGTAAAGATCTCACGAGAGACTTCAAATGCCTCAGCTTCCTTTCCTACACGTACAATCTCAACACGGTTGAGCTTATCACCTTGTGCTATGGAGTTCACCACATCCATACCTTCTACAACATGACCAAAGACGGAATGCTTTCCATCCAACCAAGGAGTCGCTACATGTGTGATAAAAAACTGGCTTCCATTTGTTCCGGGTCCAGCGTTTGCCATGGAGAGAACACCCGGTTCGGTATGTTTCAATGAATCATCGAACTCGTCTGGGAACGTATATCCAGGACCTCCGGTCCCATTTCCTTTTGGGCATCCACCTTGGATCATGAAGTTTTCAATGACCCGATGGAAGGTAAGATTTGTATAAAAAGGCTTTCCTTCCCCATTCACATTCAAAGCTCCCTCTGCAAGCCCTACAAAGTTTGCAGTGGTCATTGGAGCTTTCTTGCTCTCTAGGAATAGTGTGATTTCACCCTTACTGGTATGCAATACGGCATACAAGCCGTCTTTCAATTCTTTCTTATCCATTGTATCTCCTTACTTTTCTTATACTTCAAACAGTCCCTGATTTGGCATCAGCAACTGATACAGTCTTTCCAATTCTTCACTACTGGTAAAGGGGATCTCAATCTTTCCTTTTTCCAGTGACCCTTTAATCTCTACCTGTGATCCTACTGCATGCAGGAATTTATCTTCAATTGCTATAATCTCTGGAGCCTTTGCCAGACTCTTCTTGGCTCGTTTCTTCTTTTGATATGCAGCACGTTTGCCCATATTGAACTGGGAAGCCAACTGTTCCGTTGCTCGTACCGAAAGATCCTTCTCCAGTACGGTACGATAGAGAATTTCCCTGTCAGCAGGATTCACCACAGAAAGGATTGCTCTCGCCTGACCTGCAGTAAATTTGCCATTCAACAAATCCTGCTGCATGGAGGAACTCAATTGCAAAAGCCGAATGCTATTACTAATGGTGGACCTATTTTTTCCCAGTCTCTTCGCCAACTCCTCTTGGGTTATCCCTGCTTCTTGAATAAGGTAAGCATACGCTTTCGCTTCTTCAATGGGGTTCAGGCTCTCTCTCTGAATATTCTCTATGAGAGAAACTTCCAATCGTTGCATCTGGGTGAAATCTTTTACCAGTACCGGCATTCGCTCGAGTCCTGCAATTTTTGCTGCCCGGAATCTTCTCTCCCCAGCCACAATACTATAC
>NZ_JAEKNT010000202.1 GCF_016406725.1 Sphaerochaeta sp. S2
GTAATCTTGCCTTCATAGATTGCCTTACCGATGATAGCCCCCGATAAGCCTGCTTCCTGTAAGTCCCGTAGGTCCTGCAGGGTGGTTATACCACCTGAGGCTATAAGGTGAAGGTCTTCTCGATCTTTCAAAAGTGTACGATACAGGTCAAGTGAAGGGCCACTGAGCATTCCGTCCTTGGCAATATCTGTACAGATTACCTGATAGAGTCCCTGGCTACGGTACAGGTCGATGAAGGCTGCAACCTCCTGGTCACTCCCTTCAGTCCATCCTGCACTCTGGACCATACCATCCTTGGCATCGGCACCCAGGATCAAGCGATCACAGCCGAATTCCTCGATCCAGGAGATCAACAGGGAGGGATTCTTCACTGCAACAGAGCCACAGGTAACCTTGCTTGCCCCACTGGAAAATGCTGCTTCGAGGTCCTCACCCCGTTTGATTCCCCCACCAAAGTCGATGATAAGATTGGTGTTGCTTGCAATACGTTCAAGGCTCTTCAGATTGACAATGCCTTTCCCCTTAGCCCCATCAAGGTCCACAACATGCAAGTAACGAAGATTGGCATCCTCGAACTGCTTTGCAAGATCAAGGGGATCGGAAGCATAGATCTTTTTCGATTCATAATCGCCTTGGGTGAGGCGGACTGCTTTTCCGTCAATAATATCGATAGCAGGGATGATATGCATTAGAGCTCCTCCAAAAACGTTCTCAGCAACTGTTCTCCTATATCACCACTCTTCTCAGGGTGGAACTGGCAACCATAGTAGTTATCCTTATGCAGTACTGAGGAGAACACCTGACCACCATACTCCGTGCTTGCAATGGTTGCCTCACAGAGGGGAACATAATAGCTATGTACAAAATAGCACCAGGCTTCTTCCTGCAAACCAGAGAACAACCGGTCGTCACTGTACTGTAGGGTATTCCATCCCATGTGGGGAATTTTGTACTCAGGGGGGAGGGAGAATTTACGCGTTGGTATGGGAAAGATACCCAGTGTCTGGGTATCATGCTCCTCACTGGTGGCACACATCAGTTGCATTCCCAAACAAATTCCCAAGAAGGGTTGTTTCAAGGAGGTAAGGACAGTATCGAGCCCTTTCTCACGAAGGTAAGCCATTGCCGTGGAGGCTTCCCCTACTCCAGGGAATATTACCTTGTCGGCATTGGCCAGCTCTTTTGGGTCATCGGTAACCTCCGCTTTATAGCCAAGGCGGTGAAGTGCACAGAGTACTGAGCGGGTATTCCCCGCATTATACTTTACGATTGCGATGTTCATAGCATCCCCTTGGTTGTAGGCAGTTCCATCGAATATGGGTTTCGATGCACAGCCTCTTTGATAGCCCGAGCAAAAGCCTTGAAAAGAGCCTCACACTGGTGGTGGGCGTTTCCATCGCTTACCTTGAGCGAAAGATTACATCCTGCACTATCACTGAAGGATTTGAAAAAGTGTTCAACCATCTCAGTGGGGAATGTCCCTATATACTCTCTTTTAAAGGAAACATCCCACTGGAGATACGGTCGTCCAGAGAAATCCAGTGCCACCTGGGCAAGGACCTCATCCATGGGAAGGATCTCAGCACCGTAACGATTTATGCCCCGTTTATCACCCAAAGCTTCACGAAATGCACCACCCAAGGCAATGCCCACATCTTCCACCGTGTGATGTTCATCCACCACCAGGTCTCCATGTGCGTGCAGATCCAAGTCACAACCACTGTGGCGAAGCACCTGTTCCAGCATATGGTCGAAGAAAGGAATATGAGTATGGATGGAACCGAGGGAACCTCCATCAAGATTCAGCTTAAGTGAGATCTCCGTCTCTTTTGTTTTTCTTTCCAATCGTGCAGTACGTGGGGAGAGGTTGTGCTCATCAAGAAGGAAGGATGCAATGGTGGCCCAGTTGTCGCTGACCAGAATACAAACCTCCTTGAGCTCATCCACTAGCTCTGTTGCTCTCGATTCATCGGTAAACCAGATTGCCTTACACCCAATATTCTTTGCGAGCTGCACATCAGTGAGACGATCCCCGATCACAACTGAGTGATCAAGGTCGTAGCTTCCATCCATGTACTCGGTAAGCATACCAGTCTTAGGCTTCCTTCCCGGGCAGTTATCCTCAGGTAGTGAGTAATCTATATGCTCGGCATCGAAGGTAATGCCCTCACCATTCAGCGTCTCCATGATTCTCTGGTGGGGAATCTCAAAGGCTTCCTTGGGGAAGGAAGGAGTTCCAACCCCATCCTGGTTACTCACCATGGCAAAATACCAACTTCCATCCTTCCTTAGGCGGGAGAGGGCACCAAAAACCCCTGGGATGTAGCGAATTTTCTCTAGACTATCTACCTGCATTTCCTCAACGATGATTCCGTCACGATCCAAAAACAGCACTCGCTTATGCATCTTAGCGCTCCTTGTATGCAGCCAATGCTGCCAGCAGTCTGTCATTCTCTTTCCTGCTTCCTATGGTAACTCTCAGGCAGTTTTCACAGTGAAGCTCTTTACTTCGATTACGCACAATGATACCCATCCCTGCAAGATAGTGGTAGATCGAGAGGGCATCGGAAACCCGCACAAGAAAGAAATTTGCATCACTGGGGAAGACCGTCCTCACACATGCAAGCGTTTTCAACTTCTCTTCCAAACGCAGCCTCTCATCCTTGATAAGGCAAAGACCCTTCTCTACCTCAGCTGCATTGCCAAGAGCCTTGAGCGCCAACTCCTGACTCGGAGTTCCGAGGTTATAGGGGTACTTCATACTTCTGAAGACTGATACCATCTCCTCGTCAGCCACCGCAATACCAACCCTCGCACTGGCAAGAGCCCAGCACTTGGAGAGGGTCCTGAGCACAACCAGGTTAGGATAGGAGTCTAACAACTTGACCGCACTCTCCTTCTCGCTGAAATCATAATAGGCTTCATCAACCACGGTAATGCCGTCAAAGAGCTCACATACCTGCCTCACCTCATCGAGAGGGAATGCATTGCCACTGGGGTTGTTTGGGCTGCAGATGAAAAGTAGCTTCAGTCTTCCTTCCCCACCTCTGTTCTCCTTCTCCCGTTGCAGGAATTCTGATAACGCTGGAAAATCGATTCCAAATGAAGGGGTCAAGGGAACAGTGGAGACTCCTACATCATTGATGTCTGCAAATACCTTGTACGCACCATAGGTGGGGGGCATGAGCAAGATTGAGTCCTTTCCTGGTTCACAGAAACAACGCAGCAGATTGTCAATCAACTCATCACTGCCATTGCCCAAAACGGTCTTCGAAAAAGGAAGGCCAAGCACCTCTTCGACCTTTTTTCGCACTGCAACCGAGAGCGGGTCTGGATAGCGGTTTGCATCTGCTTTCTCGACAAAATCCTGCCAATTCTCGTTTGCATCGAGATAGACTTCGGCTTTCCCGGTAAAATCGTTACGTGCACAGCTGTACGGGGTCAAATTGGCGATATTCTTTCTCAGCAACTCTCTCATTTCTCTTCTCCCAAACGGACTGCTACCGCACTCCTGTGAGCACCCAGCTGTTCCTGTTCTGCCATACAGAGCAGGGTTGGTGCAAGAGAGGCAAGGCCTTCCTTGCTGATTTTCTGTACAGTGATTTTCTTGATGAATGAATCGGTACTCACCCCGCTGTACGAACGTGCCCATCCATTGGTGGGAAGGGTGTGATTTGTGCCGCTTGCATAATCCCCTGCACTCTCACAGGAGTAAGGTCCAAGGAATACCGACCCAGCATTGACCACCTTCTCAAGCAATGCATCATCCTCTGCTTCTCCCAGATCGATGATCAGGTGTTCAGGGGCATATGCATTGACCATGTGTGCAGAGGCGTCCAGGTTAGGGACAATAAAGGCCCTGGAACCGGCAAGACTCTGCTCCAAAAAGGTGGTTCTCTGTAATTCGGCAAGTTGCTTTGCTATCGCTTCTTCCACACGATCGATAAACTCATTCCCTTCTCTTTTTTCTCCCTGCACAACAAGCATCGCCTGGCTATCTCTTCCATGTTCAGCCTGGCTGAGCAAGTCACTGGCTACAAAAGCTGGGTTTGAGGAAGGAGAAGCAACGACCATTACCTCACTCGGACCTGCCGGCATATCGATGGCGCAGGTAGTACTGCTTACCTGTACCTTGGCTTCAGTCACATACTGGTTACCTGGTCCGAATATCTTGTCCACTGCCTTGATGGACTGGGTTCCATATGCCATGGCAGCAATCGCCTGGGCACCTCCCACTGCATAGATTTCCTTCACATTACACAGCTCTGCAGCATAGAGAATGGCAGGGTGAATCGTTCCTTGTTTTCCTGGAGGGGTGCAGAGGACCACCTCTGGGCACCCCGCAACCAAGGCTGGTATTGCCAACATCAGGACAGTGGAGAACAGCGGTGCGGTACCACCAGGGATATAGAGCCCAACCCGATCCAGGGGAACAACCTTCCTGGAGAGAGAGATACCCTCAGCAACCGTTACCTGCTCACCAGTGGGCATCTGCGCAGCATGGAAGCTATGGATATTGTCATAGGCCTGGCTGAGAGCCCTCTTCAGGGTATCATCCACTTCTGCCTCTGCTGCCTTCCGCTCTTTGGAAGATACAGAGAGGGATGAAAGGGTTACGCCATCAAACTCTGATGCAAAGCGTAAGAGAGCGGCATCACCTTCCTCCTTCACTGCATTCAGAATTGCGGAAACCTGTTTGGTTACCGACTGTGTTGTATCCAGATTCCGTTTAAGCAACTTCTTCAATTGCTCATCCGGTGGATTCTCATACCGCTGTAGAAAGGCCATGGTTCCCCCTACTCTGTCATCTTTTCAATCGGGGTTACGAGTATCCCCTGTGCACCAAGGGCCTTGAGCTGTTCAAAGTCCTCCCAAAAGGTATCCTCTGCCACAACGGTTTGTACAGAGACCCACCCCTTTTCCATCAATGGAGTGACCGTAGGGCTCTTCATGCCACCGATGATGTGAGCCACCTGTTCCAGGTGTTCCTCGGGAAGGTTGAACATGATGTATTTATAGGAGGAAGCCTTCATGACTGCATCGAGGCGGATCATCAGACGGTCAAGAATACGTTGTTTTTCAGCATTGGCCATCTGCTTGCGCCCGATCATGACAGCGGTTGATGTATAGATGCTCTGCACTTCTCTCAAACCGTTCATCGCCAAGGTCGCTCCAGTGGAAACCAGGTCACAAATGGCATCAGCAACACCAACGGCAGGAGTTATCTCCACAGAGCCGGAGACCTGTACGAAGCTTGCAGAGACCCCATTCTCTTTCAGGATACCTCCAAGAATGTTTGGATAGCTGGTTGCCACACGCTTTCCTTCCAGAGAAGAAAGACCCTGATACACGAAGTCATTGGGCACTGCTATACTCAGCCGGCACTTGGCAAAGCCAAGGTCTCTGAGTACTTCCAGGTCGATGGCCTGTTCATCATACTCATTTCTTCCCACAATCCCGATATCGGCAATTCCATCACGTATGTAGGCAGGGATATCGTCATCCCGTACATAGAGAAACTCCAAGGGGAAGTTGGAAGCTTCCTCTTTCAGGACACGGGCATCACTGCCGAACTTGATCCCGCAGTTCTTGATGATCTGCAACGATTTTTCGCTCAGCCTTCCGCTCTTCTGGATTGCAATTCGTACTACTTCAGCCATGATTTTCTCCTTCCTGGGGATAAAAAAAGCCCCCGCGACATGCGGAGGTCTGTATATAGAGGTCCAGCTCCCACCTGTCTACGGTCGGTTACACAAGTGATGATGGTGATGGACGCGGTTCTGATTCGTTTTCATGGCAAAACCTTACCGTTCTCTCTCGGTCCCTGTCAATACCAAACCAAGAAAACCGTATGAATATTCAAAAAATATGCATATGGACACCTCACGGTTGTTCAGAGGAGTATCTGCTTGGCCCACTGAATGGCACGTTCAACCTCTCCTTCCTTGAGAGGGCCTTCCTTGCCATGTACGAAAAAACCGGCAGGGGTGGTCACTTTTATACCTCCCTTCCTCACCAATTTTGCTTGTATCGGTTCAGCGG